>QNXU01000165.1 GCA_003973485.1 Bacteroidota bacterium
TTCCACTATACTTTCACCCATTTTGGGCATTACAAGTTCTATTTTTGCCATTTTATTTCATTTTGATATTTATACATAGACCAAATCGTCCCATGTATATCCTGATAATTATCGGGATTGAGCAGTCACAAAGTTAGCTTTCTTTTTCCACAAGAAAAACCTTTCTGAGCAGATTAAGTGCTAAGACTGACGAAAATTCTATATTTGTCAAACGATTATTACCTAATTGAAGTTTCTTTGTGACAACTTTATCTTTTGAAGCGACTGCAAGCCATATTGTTCCTACGGGTTTTTCGGGAGTACCGCCTGTGGGACCTGCAATGCCTGATACTGAGGAAGCTGCGGCACCTGCAGCACATCCACCCCATGACCATCCACCTTCAACTTGCTCCATTCTTTCAATACTCAAATTTTTCATAATTTTAAGATTTATTTGTTAAACATACACAAAGAACTTTAAAAATCTTATACGTTTTATTCATATTTAAATAACATTATTTATATTTGAATAATTAGAACTAAAACCTTAAAGTCATGTCCTTAGGAGATCAAATCAGAAAAATACGCCTAAAAAAAGGAATAAGCCAACAATTTATAGCGGATAGCATAGGGATTAGCCAAAGTAAATTCAATAGAATAGAGAATGGCAAGTCAAATATCTTACTAAATGATCTATTAGAAATTTGTCAAATATTAAGAATAAATTACATTGAGCTAATTCAGTCAAATCAATCAGGGAAAGACAATGTGGATGAAACTGAAGCTGAAATATCCAACCTTTGCAAAGAAATAAAATCATTGAAGAGCGAAGTTATAGAAATTAAAGAACATTTGTATTCAAATAGGGGGGGGGTAAATACTTTGAGAGCATCTTTTCCAAAGTTTTGAACTTTGGAAAAGGTTTAAATTTCACTTATGTTAATTTCTTTGCTGCGATTTAATCAGCTTTCCTTCTGCTAAATTGACAGACATAACACCCCTATGATCCCCTCAAGGGGATAGTCTCAAAGATTTTAATTGGTAGAAATTTAATATTCTAAGTGCCAGATGGGAATAAAGAAAATTCCTACTTATTCACCTCTATAAACTTATTCACATCCTTAGATTTACCCAAAATAATCATGATGTCGGTTTCTTTTAAGAATGTATCAGCACGAGGTACGCCTATGATATGTTCAACTTGTTGCAATTGCCCTTCCACCTTTTCATCATAAAGCCTTTTTACGGTAATCAAGTTCAGGTTATACCTCTCCCTCAAGCCTATTTCGCTTATGGTTTGATCCACTACTCTGGCAGGCGTATTGATCTCTACAATTTCGTAATCATCAGGTAATGGAAGGAAGGATTTCATATTGGGATGCAATAACATTTCTGCTACCGTTTTACCCACGGTTTCTTCAGGAGAAAGGATTTCCTCTATTCCCATCTTCTCCAATATCATGCGCTGTTGCGCATTAGCGGCCCTGGCAATAATGCGTTCTACCTCTAATTCCAACAATAAAACGGTGGTCAATAAAAGCCCTTCAAAATTCTCCCCAATAGCCACTACTATGGCGTCCATATCCTGAATATTCTGAGCTTTTAAGGCTTTTACATCTGTAGAATCTAATGCTACGGCATAAGCCACATCATCTTTAATGGCTTCTACTTTATCAAGATCGATATCTATAGCTAATACTTCTGCGCCACTGTCACTAAGTGTGCGGGCAATAGATTCACCAAACTGTCCTAATCCGATTACTGCAAAGCGATTGGTCATTTGCTTTTATTTTTGAGGTAAGATACTAAAACTTCTAATCCTTTATCAAATTTATTGTTATTTGGAATGATGATATCGGCATCATACTTAAAAGGATCAATATATTTTTCATAGGTGGGTGCCACATGTTTTTCGTATCGATACAAAACATCATCCAAATCATAGCCGCGCTCAGAATTATCACGCATGATCCTTCTTTTGAGCTTTACATAATCTTTGGCATCTATAAATACCTTTAAATCCAATAATTTGAACAACTCGGGAAAATAAAAAACAAACAAGCCTTCCACCACAATAATCTTAGAAGGTTTAAATTCCAGCATTTTGGGTACAACATCAGGATTGTTGAAGGTATATTCTTTTCGGCTCACTGGTTTTCCCTCTTTCAGCATTTTGATGTCTCGGGCGTAGTCATCAAACTCAATGGACTGAGGAGTATCAAAATTCTCCACACCATTTTCATCTTTCGGCTGAAGATGTCGGTCTTTATAATAATTATCTTGAGATACTAGGCAGATTTCATCTTTAGGGAAATGGTCTAATAAACTTTTCAGAAACATTGTTTTTCCTGAAGCACTTCCTCCTGTGATGCCTACAATGAATGGATTGTTCATGAATGCAAAACTACAGCTTTATACTGTTTTTATGAATTTGTTTTTAAAAAATCGACTAGTTTTCTTACTGCAATTGACCGATGGGATATTTTATTTTTTTCCTCAGTACTCATTTGGGCGAAAGTTTGGGAATAGCCTGTTGGAATAAAAATAGGATCATAGCCAAATCCCTTATCTCCATTATGCTCTTTTGTTATTTCTCCATTTACGACTCCTTCGAAGAAATATTTTTGATCATCAATAAAAGCACAAATTACAGTCCTAAATCTTGCTTTTCTGTTTTCAGAAGAATTTAATCGTTCTGAAAGAAGTGCCATATTGTCTTCATCAGAACGCTGAGGCCCAGCAAATCTAGCGGAAAACACCCCCGGCTCGTTGTTTAAAGCTTCCACCTCAAGCCCTGTATCATCTGCAAAACAATTGATATTATATTTTTCGAATACATATCTGGCTTTTTGCTCTGCATTTCCTTCCAAAGTACTTTGATCTTCTCTTAGCTCTTCAGTGCATCCAATATCTTTTAATCCAAGCAATTGAATCTCATCCTCCAAAAGAAGAGCTACTTCCTTAATTTTATTAGAATTATTGGTAGCGAAACAGATTTTCATGAGATTAATATCTTACCAATCTTATTCTAAATTCTACATTTTCTCCAATTGGCAAATTTGGTGGTTGCGTTTGGCTTACACCCTTTACTGTAAGCAAAGATGCGGGTACGTACACCCTATAATCAGCACTTCTGTTCATATTTGCCACAGCTAATTTAAAGCCAGGAACCACACTATTATTTCTTAGTGGAAATTGTGAATCTATCCCTGACACAAAATTTTCAGTACTTCCTAATTCTCTACCTATATAATCAACAAAAACAGTTGTACAATAATTAGGACTACTACCTGTTCCTGATTCAATCACAGAATAGCGTATTCCTGATGGATCAGTTTCATAATCAATCTCATTGCTTTCTAGGTATGCATCAATTTCAGCTATTTCACTCTCTAATTGTTGCTGATCAACGTTAATTTCAGGGCCGTCAGTACAATCCAATTCACTTTCGCATGACATTAAGCCAATAATTATCAGGGATATAGCAAGTATATAAGTATTCCTTATCATTTTCGATCCTTCCATTTATTGTATAATATTGACTAATTCTACTTCGAACAAAAGTACAGTATTAGGTGGTATTGAGTTATTGCCTCTATAGCCATAACCTAAGTAAGAGGGTAATATTAAGGTAGCCTTGGTCCCTTCTTTCAATAATTTTATCCCTACATCCCAACCAAGAATTACTTGTCGATTACCAAGTGTGAATTCAAATGGTTTATATTCTCTTGTTTCACTATATACCCCTGCTTCTTTAGCAACCGATTCTATTGAGCTATCAAATACTTCCCCATTTAAAAACTTCCCAGTATAATTTACTGCAACTAATTGCCCATTTTCAGGTCTGGCTCCTGTTCCTTCTTCTTCAATTATGTAGAATAAATCATAATTATTATCTCGCTGAGCTGTTAAATTATTTTCGTCTAAATAATTTTCTATAATAGAAATATCTTCCGCTAATTGCTCATCAGGACATTCTCCTCTTTCGTTTTCACAATCTTCATTGCAAGAAGTAATTAGAGTGGCTAGCACCCCAATTACAACTAATGTTATCAGTTTTTTCATCTTATTTTATCTCTACAAGCTCAACTTCAAAAATCAGAGGAGAATTTGGAGGAATAACTTTACCTGAACCACGGGTTCCATATCCTAACCCAGATGGAATATATAAAGTAGCTTTACTTCCTTCATTTAATAACATAATGCCTTCATCCCAACCTCTTATCACTCTTCCTTTACCAATAGGAATTTCTAGAGGAGCATATTCTCTTTGTTCATTATAAACACCTGCTTCTTTTGCAACTTCTTCATAAGAAGTATCAAATACAGTTCCATCCATTAATTTACCTACATAATTTACTCTTACCGTATCACCTGCAACAGGTTTTTCACCAGATGTTTCTTTTGTAATCATGTAATACAAGCCAGATTCTGTTTTTTCTGCTTCTATGTTGTTTTCTGACAAGAAATCATTAATCAGCTCATCATCAATTCCTTTCTGTTTTTCAGCTTCTTCCTTCATTTTTTGCATAGCCTCAGCTCTTTTTTGCTGTTGCCATTCCATAAATCCTGCTGTGTCAAACTTTTGAATAGCTTTTGCATATATAGTAAGCCTTTCTGTTTTTTCCATTCCAGGTGAAACAGGTTTTTTAAACCCTTGAGTGTAAACTTCGCTTGCTGTTAATTTAGTCTTAATGCTATCTCCTATTTTAAGGGATTTTAAAATAGAGAATAATGGTCCTCTTTTTGACAACACAGAATCATCAACTTGAATTGGTAATTCACCCACTTCCTCACTATCAAGCAATACAGAATCTTTGCTGTCTTCTAAACGCAATGAAAAAATTGCAAAGCCACCTTCTTCTAGGCTTTCACCTCCATTTGAATCTACCAAGACATATTCTACCCCTTCTGGAGTTTCTAATTTTTTCTCATTATTACAGCCCCAAACTAATGTTAAGGACAAAATTATTGCTAATAATAACTTCTTATAATTGTTCATAAACTTCTATTTTTTCTCTATTCTGTAATTGTGTTGAGTATTCTTTTATAATCTTTTCAAATAAGGCAACTGTTTCTTCCAGGCTTTTTTCAACTTTACCGCCCGCTGCATTTTTATGACCACCACCTTTAAAATATTCTCCCGCTAAGGAATTCACTTCAAAATCACCAATTGATCTTAAGGACAACTTGGTTCCATCTTCAGTTTCTGTGAAAAGTGCCGCCATCGTAATTCCATCTATTGACAAAGCGTAATTCACTAAACCTTCCGTATCACCGTTTTTGGAATTAAACTTTTCCAAATCTTTCATTGAAATTGCAAAATAAGCTGCGTGTTCCTTTTCAAACACCTTAAGTCTTTCACTTAAAGCAAAGCCTAAGAATTTCAAACGATCTAAAGAGTTGGTATCATATATTAACCTTGAAACTTCTGAATTATTCGCACCAAGGCTAATTAATTCCGCTACTATTTCATGAACCTCCTGAGTGGTATTAGGATGCTTAAAGGAGCCAGTGTCTGTCATGATTCCCGCATATAAACAATCTGCAGTATCGCTATCTACTTGTTCCTTGTCTCCAAAAAGCTTAATTAACTTAAAGATTAATTGGGCTGTTGAGGCTGAATCAACATCATGATAAACGTATTCGGCAAAATCTTCGGGATCACGATGGTGGTCAATCAAAACCTTGTGTGCTTTAGAAGCTCCCACTGCATCTCCCAATTCATTGATTCTTTTTAAGTTGGAAAAATCTAAACAGAAAATTAAATCTGCTTCAGCTACTAGCTTTTTTGATTTTTCTTCGTTGCCATTTTCATTGTAAACAATTACTTGATCATTCCCTTTCATCCAATTCAAGAATTTTGGATAATCAGTTGGGGTAATCACGGTAACTTTATGCCCTGTTTTTATTAAGTAATTATAAATTCCCAAACTACTTCCTAATGCATCTGCATCAGGTTTTTGATGGGTTGTAATCACAATATTTTGAGGTGTTTCTAATACCTCTTTTAATTTTAATATATCCTGCATGAATCAGATTAACCCTGTGGGGATTAAATTGATTTGCAAAGTTGACAAGAAATTCATGAAAAACAAACGCCTAAAAGTCTGAGAGTATGTGAAAAAAATCAAATTCATATTGAGTTTAAGGAAATATAATATTTCATATCAGATTAATCCTTTAAATTTGCACCATAAAATATTCAAATCAATAAATTTAACACAATGGCTGGAAACAGAACATTTACGATGATTAAGCCCGATGCAGTGGGTGAAAACAACATAGGCGCAATTACTAAAATGATTGAGGAAGGTGGATTCCGAATTGTATCTATGAAAATGACCAAATTAAGCGAAGAAAGAGCAGGTCAGTTTTATGCTGTGCATAAAGAACGTCCTTTCTATAAAGATTTAGTAGCTTATATGTCAAGCGGAAATATTGTAGCTATGATCTTAGAAAAAGATAATGCTGTAGAAGATTTCAGAAAATTAATTGGGGCTACTAACCCTGCGGATGCTGCTGAAGGAACTATCAGAAAAATATTTGCTAGCTCAATTGAAGCAAATGCAGTTCATGGTTCTGATTCTGATGAAAATGCACAAATTGAAGGAAGTTTCTTCTTCGCTGATATTGAAAAATTTTAAGCAAAAAATTAAAAGATTGAATACCCAAAAAGGCATCTGCTAATTAGTGGATGCCTTTTTTAGTTAGTAACAATTTCAGACGCTGCTGGAGAATCAAATATTTCTTTAAAACTGTATCTGTAAATAACTTGAAATAAAATGTTGTAGGACATTGAAGACATTGAACTAGGAGCATTATTCTTATGCTTGCTTAAACTATCCTGTACTAATGCCTTTTCTGTTAATTGTGATAAGGAATCTGTTTTTTCACATTTCTTTTTCTCAGGTTCAGCTTCAATTTTATCTTTTTCTTTGTTTTTATCTTTCTTTTCTTTGGCTGACACATCAAATGCTAGAAATGCGCCTAGTAATAAAATTAAAACACTGGCTTTTTTGAAATCAAACATGGCTATTACATTTTGACATTATCAAATATATTGAATAATTATGAAATTGTATCAATAACCTTCTGATAACTTATCAAGAGAAGTAAGGTTTAAACTTATTTTATCTTAAAATTAAAATTTCCTTTTGTTTGGAATGGCATTAGTTCATTTTTCATTTATCTTAATGACTAATTTGAAAAATGAATATGGAACCGACTAGATTATTTGATTTATTAAGCTATCAAAAAGCTAATGGCACTCTATCCGATACTTTCTCTTATAAGTATGATGGCACTTGGAAAAGTTATAGCACGGATGATGTAATTAATATAGTAAATGCAGTCTCTCGAGGGTTTATAAAATTAGGCCTGAAAAAAAATGATAAAGTCGGTATTGTTTCTTCGAACAGACCCGAATGGAATTTTATAGATTTGGCTTTACAGCAAATTGGAGCAGTAAGTGTGCCCATGTATCCTACCATAACACCCAAAGACTATAAATTTATTTTTGAAGATTCAGGATTAAAATATGTTTTTGCTGAAGATCAAGAGCTTTATGACAAAGTAAAAAAAGCCTCTGAAGGATTAGAATTCATTGAAAATATTTATTCTTATGATCAATTGCAAGGTATTCCACACTGGACAGAACTGAAAGAAAGTGGAGAAAATGATGATACTGATTTACAAGCCTACAAAGATGCTGTTGACCCAGAAGATTTAGTAACCTTAATATACACTTCTGGAACCACAGGGAACCCAAAAGGTGTAATGCTGACCCATCGAAATGTATTAAGTAATGCAAAAGCAGTAAATGAAAATTTGGATGTTGATGGTTTGAAAAAATCCTTAAGCTTTTTACCTCTCTGCCATATTTTTGAAAGAACAAGTGTTTATTTCTATTTATACAGAGGTGTGGCGGTTTATTATGCCGAAAATCTGGAAAAAATTGGTGATAATTTAAAGGAAGTTCAGCCTGATATGTTTACCACAGTTCCGAGATTACTGGAAAAAATATATGATAAGATAGTAGCCAAAGGAATGGAGCTCTCTGGAATTAAAAAGTCATTGTTTTTCTGGGCTTTAAATTTGGGTCATAAGTTTGACCGAAATAAAAATCAAGGCGCTTGGTATAACTTTCAATTGAAATTAGCTAACAAGCTTATTTTCAGTAAATGGAGAGAAGCTGTAGGCGGTAATATAAAACTAATTGCGTCTGGAGGTGCTGCACTTCAACCACGCTTAGCCACGATTTTCTGGTCAGCTCAAATTCCAGTTTTAGAAGCTTATGGGTTAACTGAAACTTCACCTGGAATCGCCTTTAATCGATATAATAAAGAAGATATGTTGATTGGCACCGTTGGCCCTGCATTACCTGGAGTAGAAATTAAAATAGCTGAAGATGGTGAGGTTTTGGCTAAAGGGCCAAATATTATGAAAGGCTATTATAATCAACCCGAAAAAACAGCAGAAGTAATTGATA
>QNXU01000163.1 GCA_003973485.1 Bacteroidota bacterium
TTAAAATAGTAAAAAACACCTCTAATAGAAACTATATTCTTGCCAGACAAGATTTGAGTCGGGTGAGTTTATTAAAACCTTCTGGAGAAATGATGTTTGAAAAAGATTATATCAATCAGGAGGAAATGGAAATCCAATATTATGAATTAGCTCCAAATAAAGAAATTATTGCTGTTACTGATAAAAATCAGGCCTTTACCTATCTTTATACAAGCGAAGGCCAATTAATCAATCAGCAACCAATTGAAAGTGCGGACGAAATAGCCATGATTTATTATAATAAAGATAATGAAGTCCATGTCTATAAGTGCCATAAAAATCAATTCAGTATTCTAAAATTCAATATTTAATGATGAGATATTTTTTAATACTATTTTTACTTTTTACGTTCAGTGCTTTTTGCCAAAATGAGGATAGCAATACTTTAGCGCCCAACAGTTTAGCTACACCTAAGGCAACAGTCAAAACTTTTCTACAAAACCTCCAGGAAGAAGAATTCCATCCTGAACTTGCCGCAAAAACACTTAATCCACAGCACATTAAAGGAAAAGATCCTGAATTAATCATCACTCAACTTAAACAAGTGCTTGATGGAGCTGGTGTATTGATTGATTTAGATGAAATTCCTGAAAACCCTAATTACTCTGATTCATCTGATAGAAAAAGGTTTTATTTAGCGGAAATTGAATTTCCTCAAATCTATTTAGAAAAAAGTAATGGTAAATGGTATTTCAGCAAAAAGACCATAGAGAAAACACCAGAACTGCATCAGGAAGTCTATCCTTTCGGTACTGATAACTTGATGAATATTTTGCCTAAAATGGGAACTCAAAAAATATTGGGACTGCATGCTTGGCAATACATCAGTATTTTGATCTTAGTCATCATCTGTGTTTTAATCCACAAATTATTAAGCTGGTTTTTTGATTGGCTAATTTATCAGTTACTGAAAAACAAAGGTTACGGAAACATTGCGCATGATTATATTATGCCTGTTGCGCGACCATTTAGCTTGCTGATTATTGTGGCTATTTTAATTATACTTATTCCGGTTTTACAGTTACCTATCGCCTTCAATCACTATTTTATTCTTTTGTTAAATGCTTTATTACCTCTTTTTGGTACAATGATGGCATATAAAGTGGTAGACGTATTGGGAGAATACATGAAGAAAAAAGCTGCCCAAACAGAAACTACAATGGACGATCAGATTGTCCCAATTCTAAAAAGGGTTTTGAAAATTTTTGTAGTCATCATTGGGTTTCTCTACATCCTTAACAATTTAAGGTTCGACATAACAGCTCTTCTTGCTGGTATTTCAATTGGTGGATTAGCCTTTGCACTTGCCGCTCAAGACACCATCAAAAACTTTTTTGGTTCCTTAATGATTCTTTTTGACAAACCTTTTCAAATTGGCGATTGGGTAACCGCTGGTGATATTGATGGAACAGTTGAAGAAGTAGGTTTTCGCTCTACAAGGATAAGGACCTTCAGAAACTCTTTAATTACCGTTCCCAATGGAAAATTAGCCGACATGGCAGTGGACAACCATGGTTTAAGAAAATACAGAAGATTTTATACCACTATTACGATTACCTATGATACGCCTACCCATCTAATTGAAGCTTTTACTGATGGCTTAAAAAAAATAGTTGAAGAGCATCCACATACATGGAAAGAATTCTACAATATCTATTTCAATAATATGTCTGCTTATTCTTTGGATATAATGTTTTATGTATTTTTAGATGTTCCAACTTGGGGCGAAGAATTGAAATATAAAGAGGAAATTTTATTAAGTATAATGAAATTAGCTAAGCAACTCGGAATCAATTTTGCCTTCCCTACGCAAACGTTGCACATGGAAAACTTCCCTGGACAAGGCTCGTTATCTCCAGAATACATAGAAAAAAATCAAGTTTCGGAAAAATTGAAAGACTTCTTTCAAACATCAAACCCGAAATAAATTCTAATTTTAAATTAACAGTTAAAATCAGAACTAATGAGCAAGTCTAGCAAATACAGATTTGGTACCAAAGCAATACATTCAGGTGTAAAACCTGATACAGCTACGGGAGCTATCATGACTCCTATCTACCAAACCTCAACCTATGTTCAATCCGCACCTGGTGAACACAAAGGTTATGAATATAGTCGTTCTCAAAATCCAACTCGAGAAGCATTAGAAAAAAGCATAGCAGCTTTGGAAAATGCAGATTACGGACACTGTTTTGCTTCAGGACTTGCTGCTATTGATGCCATAATCAAAACTTTAAAACCCGGTGATGAGGTAATTAGTACCAACGATCTTTATGGAGGCACTTACAGAATATTCACCAAAATCTTTCAAGATTTTGGTATTCACTTTCATTTTGTTAGCATGGCAAATGCTAAAGATGTTGAAAACCATATTACTGATAAAACAAAATTGATTTGGGTAGAAACACCAACTAATCCAATGATGAATATCATTGATATCAAAGCTATTGCGGACATTGCCAAAAAGCATACTGTTACCTTAGCGGTGGACAATACTTTTTCAACCCCTTATTTACAAAACCCTTTAGATTTGGGTGCAGATTTGGTAATGCATTCGATAACAAAATACATAGCAGGTCATTCAGATGTAATCATGGGCGCATTGGCCACAAGCAATAAAGAGTTGTCTGAAAAATTATCATTTATCCAAAAAGCAAGTGGTGCTGTTCCAGGTCCGCAAGATTGTTTCTTGGTTTTAAGAGGAATCAAAACCTTACACCTCAGAAAGCAAAGGCATTGCGAGAACGGGGCTGGAGTAGCAAACTTCCTAAAATCAAATCCTAAAGTGGACAAAGTGTTTTGGCCTGGTTTTAAATCACACCCTAATCATGAAATTGCAAGCAGACAAATGCATGATTTTGGAGGCATGATTTCTTTTAGCTTAAAAGAAAACACAAAAGAAGCCGCTACAGAAATCTTGAAGAAATTTAATTTATTTACTTTAGCGGAATCCTTAGGTGGAGTTGAATCATTATGCGGACATCCTGCAACCATGACGCATGCAAGTATCCCAAAAGCCGAACGTGAAAAGATAGGTATTTCCGATTCTTTAATTCGATTGAGTGTTGGAGTTGAAGATTTAGAGGATTTAATTCAAGATTTAAAACAAGCATTATCTTAAGATAAAATGAAGCTGAAGCGCTACAGAAGTAAAAGAAAATACGAACCTATTTTACCCGGACCACGAGAATGGCCTGTGGTACAATTGAGTCGCAACAAAAAAGAATTTCTTAAAGAAGTAGTTGAAGAAGCTTTTGAGCGCATTAAAAACAACACAAGAAACAAAACAGCTCTAATTGAAGAACTGGAAACAACCCTATATAAAGAAAAAGCTAGAATAAGACAAACGCCTTGGAAGGTTGACCCTGATGATGAACATCAGTTTTGGGGGAAGGTTAAGGACGAACTCCTTGAAATTTCCCAACAAAAAGTAAAGGATGAAGAAAAAGCTAATAAAATCCTTCTTAGCATAATTGAGCGATATGCAGCTGAAATTGCAGGCAATTTCAACACCAGTCACTATCGGTTTGCCAGAGGTGTGGCAACCTTTGGATTCAACAGGCTTTTGAATGCTGCAAGAATAAAAAGATTAGGTGGATTTTGGAGTGATGAACTCACCATGAATGACAAAATCCAAATTAATGGTGAAGTTGAAAAACTAAGAACACTAGCCAAGAAAGGAACAGTAGTGATTGTTCCTACGCATTCCAGTAACTTAGATTCTATTTTGATTGGCTGGGTTATTTATACTTTAGGTCTTCCTCCCGTAATTTATGGAGCCGGACTTAACCTATTTAATATAAGCATCATTTCCTATTTCATGAATAGTTTGGGTGCCTATAAGGTAGACAGAAGAAAAAAGAATATGATTTATCTGGAAACCTTAAAAGCCTATTCTGCCTTAGCATTGAAAAAAGGTTGTCAAAGTTTATTTTTCCCAGGAGGAACTCGCTCTCGAGATGGAAGAGTAGAAAAAGAACTTAAATTAGGGCTTCTGGGTACTGCTATTGAAGCACAAAGAGCCAATTATCAAGAACATGGAAGTGAAGCAGAAAAAATATTTATAGTGCCTGTAAGCTTGAATTACCATTTCGTGTTGGAAGCCCCAAGTTTGATTCGTCAGTATTTGGAAAAGAGAGGCCAAGAACGATATTATGTAGAAAATGATGAATTTTCATCTTCTTATAAGATTATAACCTTCCTTTTTAAATTTTTCACCAAAGGATCTGATATTTCCGTTTCCATTGGTGAAGCTATGGATATTTTAGGCAACAAAGTTGATGAGGATGGTAGAAGTTTTGATCCGAAAGGAAGGGAAATTCAAGCAGAAGACTATTTCAAATTTCAAGATAAGATTACCATCAACAAGCAAAGAGAAGCCGAATACACCAGAATGCTTTCTAAAAAAATTGTAGAGCAATATGGGAAAATTGCTCGTGTTTTCTCCAGCCACCTGATAGCATTCGTTGCCTTTGAAATCATTAATAAACATAATAAAAAACTAGATTTATTCTCATTGCTCCGATTACCTGAAGAAGATCTTGTGATTAACTTTAACGAATTCAGAAGCACTTGTCAGAGAATAAAAAATAAAATTAGTGAAAGAGTTAAAGAGGGAAGAATGTCGCAAGCAGAGCACATGGATGACAACATTGACAACATCATCGAACATGGCTTATTAAATTTAGGAATGTATCATTCCAAAAGACCTTTAATTAAAACAAAAGAAGGTGATATAACCACTATGGATATGAATCTTCTATATTTTTACAGAAACAGATTAGACGGATATGGGCTTGAAAAACACATTTGACAAACCTATTGGGGTTATTGGTGCTGGAAGTTTTGGACTTTCCGTTGCTAATCTTTTAGCCGAGAACTCTCAGGTAATACTTTATGCTAGAAACGCTGAGGCCCTAGAAAACATCAATTCCAAAAGAGAGTGGAATAGCTATCCTATTCATCAAAATATAAAGGCAATTGATGACATAGAGCAATTGGCTAATACGTGCGATATTATCTTCCCAGTTGTTCCCTCAGCAAATTTCAGGGAAATGATGCAAAGTCTTTCTCCATTTTTACACCCTTACCATATTTTAATTCATGGTACTAAAGGTTTAAATCTTAATTTACCAGAAGGAAAAACACTGGATAGCATGCAAGTGTTGGAAAGACATCACATCAAAACCATGAGTGAACTCATAATGGATGAAAGTGTTGTGGTTAGAGTTGGATGTCTAGCAGGACCAAATTTAGCGAAAGAGATTTCTCAAGGACTACCTGCTGCAACAGTAGTGGCTAGTCCATTTAATGAAGTGATTCAAATTGGACAGCAATTGCTCCGTAGCGATAGGTTTCAGGTGTATGGAAATCCAGATTTAATTGGAATTGAACTTTGTGGGGTGTTAAAAAATATTATTGCCATTGCTTCAGGAGCATTAACTGGATTAGGATTAGGAGAAAATGCTCGTTCATTACTTATCAGCCGAGGAATGGCTGAAATGATTTACTTAGGCAAAGCTTTAGGTGGTGAAGTTCGCTCTTTTATAGGGCTAGCCGGCATTGGCGATTTAATGGCTACCTCCCACTCTACTCTGAGTAGAAATTTTACAGTGGGAAGAAGATTAGCAGAAGGTGAAAATCTTGAAAACATCCTGGCTGACATGCAGGAAGTAGCTGAAGGAGTGAACACAATTATGATTGCAAAGAAAATTGCTGAAAGTTTTAAAGTTCGCGCTCCAATTACTGAAATTTTACATAGAGTACTGTTTGAAGGACTTACAATGGAAGAAGCCGTTCAATACTTAATGAAATATCCACTAAATGTAGATGTGGATTTTATATAATTCCTGCTAAAGCAAATTAAAAATCCATTCAATTTCTCATTTAAAATTTTATCTTTGTGGTTCGCTAAAAAATTTGGTAACTGAAATAGACACTTGCTCGATTCTTCAATATTTTGATCAAGCCATTTCAAATTATTCTCAGCTTACCAAAAAACTTTTTAAAGCTAAAATTTAAATAAATATGGGTAAAGTAATTGCAATTGCTAATCAAAAAGGAGGAGTAGGTAAAACCACATCAGCTATTAACCTTGCGGCAAGTTTGGCTGCTTTAGAATATAAAACGCTGATTGTTGATGCCGATCCACAAGCCAATTCAACTTCTGGAATAGGTTATAACCCTAAAGAAATAGAAAGCAGTATTTATGAATGCATGGTAGACGAAGTTGATGCTCAAGATATCATTGTGGAAACCGAATTGGATTATTTGCATATTTTACCATCTCATATCAACTTAGTGGGTGCAGAAGTTGAAATGGTTAATATTAAGAATAGAGAAGAGAGAATGCGTGATGCACTTAAAAAAGTGCGTAAAAAATATGATTTCATCATCATTGACTGTTCTCCCTCATTAGGTTTAATTACCATTAATGCCCTAACTGCAGCAGACTCAGTAATTATTCCAGTTCAGTGTGAATATTTCGCACTAGAAGGATTGGGAAAATTATTGAATACAATTAAGATTATACAAACACGTTTGAATAAAGATCTTGAAATTGAAGGGATTTTATTGACCATGTATGATGTTCGATTGAATCTATCCAATCAGGTAGTAGATGAGGTAAAACAACATTTTAGTAAAATGGTATTTGAAACCTTGATTCCTCGAAATATAAAATTGAGTGAATCACCAAGTTTTGGATTGCCGGCAATTGCCCATGATGCAGAAAGCAAAGGAGCAATTAGTTATTTAAATTTAGCAAAAGAGATAATTAACAATAACGGATTAGGAAAATAGCGGATGGCGAAGAAAACCAGAAAAGCATTAGGAAGAGGCTTAGGCGCTCTTTTAGAAGATTCAAACACGGATCAGAAATCTTCTAATAAAGACAAAAGAGATATAACCGATATCTCAAGTGGAGCTTCTATTAACGAAATTCCATTAGACCAAATTGAGGTGAATCCATTTCAGCCTCGAACTGATTTTGATAAGCAGGCTCTTGAAGAATTAGCTGAATCAATCAAGGTTCAGGGAATAATTCAACCTATAACTGTTCGAAAGTTAAGTAAAGATAGTTATCAGTTAATTTCAGGGGAAAGAAGAACTCAGGCATCAAAATTAGCTGGCCTTAAATCTATTCCAGCTTACATCCGAATGGCGGATGATCAACAAATGCTTGAAATGGCTTTGATTGAGAATATCCAGAGGGAAAACCTTAACTCAATTGAAATTGCATTGAGTTACCAACGTTTATTGACTGAGTGTGACTTAAAACAAGAACAGCTAGGTGATAGAGTTGGTAAAAATCGAACAACGGTTAATAATTATTTAAGATTATTAAAACTTCCACCTGATATTCAACTCGCCATCAGAGATAAAAAAATAAGCATGGGCCATGCTCGTGCAATCATCAATATTGATAATGTTGAAAAACAATTGGATGTATTCAACAGAATTTTAAAAGATGATTTGTCTGTAAGAAAGGTAGAAGCTTTAGTGAGAGAATTGACAAGCGGTGAATCTAAGGAAAAAGACAAGCCCGCTAAAAGTGAAATGCCTTATGAAGCTAAGCAAGTACAAAGTAAACTTTCATCTCATTTTGGCACAAAAATTGGAATGAAGATTGACAAAAACAATAAAGGAGAAATTAAGATTCCATTTTTATCTAAAGACGATTTAAATAGAATTCTGGACATTCTTTCAGTTGAATTATAAAATGCGCAACCTTTTATTCATTTTCATATTCTTAGTATTTGCTTCTATAGCAAAAGGTCAGGAAATACAACCAACAGATTCTTCCTTTTTAAAACTAGGAGCAAATACTGATGAAATTGAAAAGTTTCAAACTCAGGATACAACACACTCCCCGCGTTTAGCAGCATTATATTCTGCCATAGTTCCTGGTATGGGTCAGTTTTACAATGAAAAATACTGGAAAATTCCTATTGTTTATGCTTTGGGTGCCTTAGCAGCTTACCAAATCAAATCTAACCATCAAAATTACCTATTATTTAGGAATGTATATTTTAATATAATTGATGGAAACGACCGAAACGACAGTGAAATTGACGATTATTTATTAATATTTGATGAAGACAGGGCTGAAAGAAGAGTAGACAACTACAAAAGAGATAGGGATTATTGGATTATCCTTGCTGGACTTTTCTATGTTCTAAACATTGTAGACGCTACTGTTGATGCACACTTAAGGGAGTTCAATATCAATCAAGATTTGAGCTTAAATATTAAACCAAGTATTCAAAGCAACCCTTACAGCAATATGCATGCAGGCTTATCATTAAATTTTAGATTAAAATAGCAATGAAGATACTTTTAATTGGGCACGGTAAAATGGGGCAAGCTATTGAAGAATTTGCCATTCAAAGAGGCCATAGTTTAGTGGCTACTGTGGATGTGA
>QNXU01000287.1 GCA_003973485.1 Bacteroidota bacterium
TGAGTACTGATTGGAAGGATCAAACGGATAATGTTTTTCCTCTTTTAGATGAAATCATTAAAACTATTCCAGCAGCTCCAGTAAAAGAAGGAATTCCGAAATTACAGATTGTTTCTTTAGATTATTCATCATTTGTAGGACGTATTGCTATTGGTAGACTATACCAAGGCACCTTAAAAGAAGGAATGCAAATTGGTCTTTGCAAAAAAGATGGTTCTGTAAAGAAAATGAGAATAAAAGAATTGCACACTTTCGAAGGTTTGGGAAGAAAGAGAGTAGAAGAAGTGCATTCAGGCGATCTTTGTGCGATTATTGGTTTAGATAATTTTGATATTGGAGATACGGTAACCGACCCGGAAAATCCTGAGCCATTGCCAAGAATTTCTATTGATGAGCCAACCATGAGTATGATGTTCACCATCAATAACTCACCATTCTTCGGTAAAGAAGGAAAATTTGTTACTTCTCGTCACTTACGTGATCGTTTGATGAAAGAAACTGAGAAGAACTTAGCATTGAAGGTAGAGGCTGCTGGATCTGAAGATAAATTCTTAGTATATGGTAGAGGTATTCTTCACTTGTCAGTTTTGATAGAAACCATGAGAAGAGAAGGATATGAATTGCAAGTAGGTCAGCCTCAAGTATTGTATAAAGAAATAGATGGTGTTCGTAACGAACCTGTAGAGCATTTAATCATTGATGTTCCGGATGAAGTATCTGGTAAAGCGATTGAATTAGTGACCCAAAGAAAAGGTGAGTTATTAGTGATGGAGCCTAAAGGAGATGTTCAACATTTAGAATTTAACATCCCAGCGAGAGGTATTATCGGATTAAGAAATAATATTTTAACTGCAACTGCAGGAGAGGCTATTATGACACACCGTTTCAATGGATATGAACCTTATAAGGGCCCAATTGCAGGTAGAAATAATGGTTCTATGATTTCTATGGACGCTGGAATGGCTACTGCCTATTCATTGGATAAACTTACAGATCGAGGAATTTTCTTTGTAGCTCCAGGTGATGATTTATATGCTGGACAAGTAATAGGCGAGCATTCTCGTGATAATGATTTGGTAGTGAATGTAACGAAAGGTAAAAAATTGACCAACATGAGAGCTTCAGGTTCTGATGATAATGCAAAATTACCACCACCAAAAAGATTCTCTTTGGAAGAGTCTTTAGAGTATATTCAAAAAGATGAGTATTTAGAAGTTACGCCTAAAAGCATGAGAATGCGTAAAATTTACCTTGATGAAAACGAGCGTAAAAGAATGGCGAATAAAGATAAAGCTTAAAATTAGATTCTAGAATCAAGATTTAAGACAATAGATTAAAAAGCCGGCCGATGCCGGCTTTTTTATTGCCTAATATTTTCAAAATTCAGCGGAATACTTTTGAAAATCAATATTTTATTAAAAAATTAATATATTTGAAGCGTCAAAAATGTAGCTATTTATCTATTCCTGAAATTTGTCAAATCTGTATTTAATGAGAAAATTTTACCTTTTATCAATCATTATTTTTAGTTTATTCCAATCCTACGCCCAAGAAAATAATTTCTATGTAAAGCAAAGATTTTTAGAAGGTGAAAAAGTAAAGCTGTTTTCTCAAAATAGAGGAGCTGCAGTAGTAATTCTGGAAGACAATACGATACACTTGATGAATAAAGAATTTCAATTTACAGATATTTCTGATCAATTGGAATCCAATATTCGTGAAGATGTCACTAGCATAGCTTGTATTAATGAAAGTATATTCTTTTTAGGAACTAAAGGAAATTCTCTTTTTATGTATGACAATGGGGAGGTAACCAACATCAAAGATTTGAAAGCTGATTTTCCTGAACAAATTAATTCTATTGATTATAGCAGTGGTGCATATCAAGAAAAACTATTAATAGCCACCAATGATAGTTTGTGGGTTTCTAATGATTTTAGAACTTATGAAAGATCAGGATTTGAATTTAGTGCCAATCCAAAATTTTACAGTGGAAGAAATTCCATATTGTTAGAATCAGAAGACTATTATGGCTGCTATGATGTGGAAAGTGAATACAGCATCTTCGCTCGTGTAAATGTGGGAAGCTTGATTTATAAAATTTTCCAAAATGAAGACTTTGATATTGATAAACTTTATGATATCGAATATGGGAGGTATACGGGGAATAATGGTTTTTACGGGCTGTTTGCTTTTTATGCAACACATAATGGGGTTTATGCCCAAAGTATAGGGGAGTGTAGTTTTGATACTGCTGTTCACATTACCGATGTAGCGGTATATGATTTAGAAATGATTACTAATCAAGGTTTAAGTAGCACTGCAATGTTGGCAGCTTCAGATACTGGGTTATTTTATAGTGAAGTAAGTCAATATGATTTTGATATCTACGGAGATCAGACTTATTACGAAGTTGAAGGCATTGATAGCGCTTTTATTATCGACTACAGTATTTTTCATAATACTATTTGGGTAGGTACAAACAACGGATTAGTACAAGTGCAGGAAGATGATTTAACTCAAGATTCATTAGAACCTGAACCCATTGCATTTGACACTATTTATTATTGTCAAGACCAGGGTGCTTATCTAAATGCTGGCATCCATAGTCAAATTGATAAACAATGGTTTAAAAATGGAGAGGAAATAGAAGGTGCTATTTCTAGTATATTTATTGCTAATGAGGAGGCTTTATATAGTATTGAATACGAATTCGAAGATTCACTTTATCACTATGATGTAGCCTATACCAAATTAGAAGATGAATTCAATGAAACCATAGTCAATCAGGATTACCTTATATGTCCTGATGATTATAGTGTTTGGCTAAGAATCAATAATAAAAATTATCCAAATCATGATTATAGTTGGTATTCAGTAGAAAGAGGATTGGAATTTGAAACAGCAAACACTACAACTAGTTATTTTTATGCTCAAGAAGCAGGTAATTATTATTTTATTGCTACTAACTGTAATGGATTTACTTATCACAGTGATACTGTTGTGGTACGAAAAAGTAGATTAGGAGATGAATTTTTTTCTGTTACTTCAAATGAAAATCTATGTGCTGGGGATACTGTCTTTATTGAAAATAGTGATGCTGGAGTCGATTTTGAATGGGATATTACCTATGCTGATTTAGAAGGATATAATGAAGCCTTCCTTGTTTTGAAGGAGGTATATTCAGGAAATAATTTGCACGTGAGAATGACAGATGAATTTGGTTGCACTGATAATCTTTATGCTAGTATTGGAAATATTTATCCATTACCAACCTTAAGTGAAGGACAGAAAGAGATTTATATCTGTGAGGAAGAGGATTATGTTTATTTTGACCTTGATGAAGGCTTGTCAGCAGAGTGGGCAGGCTCTGTTGATGGTGTTGATTATAAAGTGGCACCTGGTATTTATCCGGTTACTATAAGCAATGGTTTTTGCCCTGATTATAATGTTGATGTAGAAATTAAATACTTTGATCCTTTCCCAATGCTTAATTTTGAAGATACAGTCATAGAAGTAGGGGACACTTTTAAAATCCCTACAAATGGTAAAGTTGGGATTAACTGGGATGGAGAAATTCAAGTGAGCAATGATCAATCATACCTTTACCTGACTAGTGATATTGCAGACACTCTTCAGAGTGAATTATGGTTTTCCTCTGCAGATTGTGATCAAGTATATGATTTCACCATAATTTTTGATGGTCAGCCAATCTTAAACAATGATTCTCAAGACATGGGTTTTCGACTATACCCTAACCCTGCGAAAAAAGGACTGAACATTGATCAAGCTAAGTCAACTATAGAATGTATTCAGCTCATGAATTCGGATGGAAGGATTGTGGATACTAAGTATTTTCAAAATGCTTCTAATTTATATTTTGACTTTCCATCTCATTTGGAAGCAGGTATTTACTTCATTCGAATTACGGATATTAATAATCAAGTTGTGACCAGAAAAATTATTTTAGAATAGCGCTAAAACCCTGATATTGTTTGAGTAGCTTTTTTTGAATTCTAAAATTACATTATTCTAAATACAGCTTTTTAATTCTGATATTCAGGTGGGTGAACATTGATTTTCATATTTAGCAATTGTTAATTGCTTCATTTATTTTATTATATTGTAATTGATTCATCAAATATTTGTAAAACTTATAATATACCAGAAATGGCTGAGCTTAAAACCAAAATGAATGATGCGGATGTTTTCGAGTTCATTAATTCGTATGCTAATACTGAGCAAAAGAAACAAGATAGTTACGAACTTGTAAAACTGATGCAAGAAGTTTCTGGATTTGAACCCAAAATGTGGGGAGATTCTATTATCGGATTCGGTCAATATCATTATAAATCTGAAAGAAGTAGCCAAGAAGGGGACTGGCCACTGATTGGTTTTTCGCCTCGAAAAACTGCCATTTCGCTTTATGTTTATAGCGGTTGTGCAGGTCAGGAAGAACTACTTAAAGACCTGGGGAAATTCAAAATGGGAGCAGCTTGTATTTACGTTAAAAAGCTTTCTGATATAAATCAAGAACCACTCAAGAAATTAATGAAGTCAACCATTAAATTTCTAAAAGCAAAACACGGATAATCAAAGCAAGAACATTATGGACAAGGCTGCACAAACCATGATTGACAATCTGCATAAAAACACAGGGAAAACGCTAGAGCAGTGGATTGAGATCGTAAAAGCACAAAATTTTGCAAAGCATGGCGAAATTATGAAATTCCTTAAAGAAGAACACGAGCATTCACATGGATTTGCTAATCTAATTGCACATAAAGCTAAAGGCTCTGATGCTGGTTCTGCAGAAAACCAAGAGGACTTGATTACAAAACAATATCAAGGGAAAGAGCATTTAAAGCCAATTTATGATAAGCTCATTTCGGAAATTAAAGGCTTTGGTGATGATATAGAAATAGCCCAAAAAATGCTTATGTGAGTTTAAGACGCAAGAAACAGTTTGCGCTTTTGAACCCTGCGGCCAAAACAAGATTTGAAATTGGTATTAACCTAAAAGGACAGGAAGCAAAAGGAAGATTGGAAGCTGAAAAACCCAATGCAATGTGTTCGCACAAAATCAAAATTACCGACCTTAATGATATTGACCATGAAGTTAAGGATTGGCTAAAAAGGGCTTATGAAAGCGCAGGTTAAAGAGAAAATTGAGTAGTGATCTCATAAATAACATGTAAAATGGGCAAAAAAGGAGCAATGCCAAACTTCAATACAATGGACGATTATATCGCCCATCAGCCAAAAGAAGTTCAAGATGTTTTGCAAGCTTTAAGAAGCATAATCAAAGAGGCAGTACCCGGTGCTGTTGAGGTTTTGAATTATAAAATCCCAGCTTTTTCTTTAGTTAGTGGAGGGAAAAGAGACCAGCAGATTATGATGGCTGGATATGCTAAATTTGTAGGATTTTATCCTTTTCCAACTACCATGGAAGCATTCTCTGAAGAATTAAAGGGATATAAACAAGGGAAAGGCTCAGTTCAATTTCCACTGGATCAACCATTACCCAAAGACTTGATTATTAGAATGGTAAAGTTTAGGAGAGAAGAAATTATGAAAGGAAAGCTTTAGACTTTGAAGAATCCTCAGTTAGCGTTTTTTTTATATGAAATCAACATTAAAAATTAATCTTCGAATTTTACACCAACCGAAGATGAATTTTTATTCAAAGATTCCATGTGACAACTTTGATTCAATAATATACACATGAAATTTGAATACCAAATTCTTACCACCTATACCCAAATTTGATACCTACCAGATTCCAAGATAAAAACTCAAGCTGAAATGGAGCCACTACAAAAGAAAAGTTGAATTGATTGTCTCCCACAAATTGAATTCCTATAGGGAAATAAGGCAAAAAATCCACCCCAACTGCAGGAAATAAGGAACGAGCAACTGCCGCTCCCATGTAAGGAGTCCATTTTTTGTCGGAACCGCCCCAAAGGTGAACTTTTATCCCAATATGAACTCCTATAAAACCAATGCCTGCTTCTGCATTTAAATGAGGGGTGAGGAAACGATCATAGGAAACAGATCCTATAGCATTAGGGCCAATGCCATATAAATTGATGCCAGAAGAATATTTTAGTCTAGGGTTTTGTTCTTGACGATCAGAATGTTGGGCTTGGATTCTCTGAGTAGAAAATACAACCAACATTATGAGCGAAAGTTTAAGAATTTGCTTCATCTCATTATGAAATCTTATTGAAGATAGCATTATATGCTCAGTAAAACAAGGTAAAAATCATATCCCTTTGCCCTTTTGCCAAAAAAGTATTTGACAGCACTAAAGAAATTCAAGATGTGAAGAGTTGAGAGTTGGCTTAGCTTGAAGTTTCGAATTCAGTACAAACTTTTCGACTAAAAATATAATTTGTGGGATGGGAATAAAATTAATTCTTTTATATTTAGGCTATTAGTTCAAATTAGATCAAAACCGACATTGTACTTTTCGCTTTGGCAATACATTGATGTTTTTAATGCTTTGAAAATCATTAGTGAAATACATGTGCTAGGGAATATTTATTCCTAGATATTAGCGAATACGTATAAATTGAGTGGTACGTGTTCAAACATTGTACGCAAGCTGAAAAGTCACCAAACGGTCAAGCACATTTGGTTTTTCCGACACTCAAAGCCAACGCTAAAAAACCAAAAGAGCTTGCCCTTCCCCACCACCACTCAAGAGTAAATATCATTGGAACTTGATGTTAAAACAGAAAATTATTTTTATTTTTGCTAAAAATAGGTCAAATCATATTTTGATTAAATTGTAAACATGGCAAGTTTCGGACAATACATAAAATCGGAAAGAGAAAGACGAGAATGGACACAAACTGAATTCGGTGCGAAAATCGGAATTAATACAAGTGCCATTAGTCGAATTGAAAACGGAAGTCAACAATTCAGTAAATCAAAACTGAAAAAATTGGCACAGCTATTTAAAACCGACTTTCAGACCGTTACAGATTTGTTTTTTGCAGATAAGTTTGTAAGAGAAGCTTTTAAGTACAAATGTTCGGAATCCATTTTTACAGTAGCCGAAGACACAGCTAATTATTTAAGAAATACAAATACCAAACAAGGAACATTGAACTTTGATAATGAGTAAAAAATATAACGTTATAGATCTATTCTGTGGGTGTGGAGGTCTTTCTCAAGGATTTATAGAAGCGGATTACAATGTAATTCTAGGAATAGACCATTGGAAGGATGCAATTGAAACTTTTAACTATAATCATAAAAATTCAAAAGGAATTGTTGCTGATTTACTAAACCTAGACCCTCAAGAAATAAAGACAAGATATGCCATTGAAAATGTCGATTTAATAGTAGGCGGTCCACCTTGTCAAGGTTTTTCTATTGCTGGGAAAAGAATAATTGATGATGAGCGAAACCAACTTTACAAATCTTTTCTGCGATTTGTAGATTATTTTAAGCCTAAAGGATTTGTTATGGAGAATGTTCCTAACATTCTTTCAATGGGCAATGGTGCTGTTAAGAGTCAAATTTTAAAAGATTTTAAAGATATCGGGTATAAAATAAACTATAATAAACTATTAGCCTCTGATTTTGCAGTCCCCCAAAATAGAAGAAGAGCTTTTTTTGTTGGTTTGAAAAATAGTTTGGAGTTTGAATTTCCTAAACCAATAACAACTGATAATAAAATAACATCTGAAGAAGCCATTTCCGACCTGCCAAAAGATAGTTTAGAAGATGGATGTCAATACACCATTAATCCCAAAAGTGTTTTTCAAAGAGAAATGAGAAACGGGAATAAGGTGGTTTTTAATCATCAAATCACAAATCATAGTGAAAAAACGGTTGAAATTATTGGTATGGTTCCAGACGGAGGTAATTACAAAGACTTGCCAAAAGAACTTCATGAAACGAGAAAAGTAAATATCGCCTGGACTAGACTTAACAGCAAAAAACCTAGTTTTACAATAGATACTGGTCATAGACATCACTTTCATTATGAATTTAATCGAGTTCCAACAGTAAGAGAAAGTGCAAGAATACAATCATTCCGTGATGAGTTCATTTTTTGTGGTAGCAAAACAAGTCAATATAAGCAAGTGGGTAATGCAGTACCACCATTGTTAGCAAAGGAGATAGCTTTGAAAATCAAAAAATATTTATGACTAAACCTTTAAAATATAAAATACCTGACGATTATTTTTTTAGGCTACATCACGTTAGACCTCGCTTCAAGAATGACGTTGAAGAGGTTTTGCTTTATGTTGCCACTTCTATTTCGGAAATGCCAATATTGGACAAAGAAGTATTTAGAGATGAATTAAATAAAGTTCTTTTTAGCTTCAAGAAAAATACCACGTCTACTCAAAAAACGGTTGATAATTGGAGAACTGAAATTTCAGCATTATTTGGTTTTATTCAAGAA
>QNXU01000346.1 GCA_003973485.1 Bacteroidota bacterium
CCTCATCAGCTGCACCAGAAGATACTCAATTACCAAGATCAAGCTCAGAAGAAGTTTTTACACAAATACTTGAAGACTTGGTTATTGCAATTGAGAATCTTCCTGATACTTATGGTTCTGATGCTTCTGTTAATAAAGCAAGGGCTAGTTTTGGAGCCGCAAATGCATTAGCTGCTAAAGCTTCTTTACAAAGACCAAACCCAGATCCAGAGGCAGCACTTGATTATATCAATGCTGTGGAAAATAGTAGTGCATCATACCAATTAATCCCATACAGCCAATTATTTGATGGTAATAACTATAACAATGCTGAATCCATTTTGGAAGCACAATATCTAGGTGGAAATGAAGGGAATTTTGGTCCTCAATTGGTTCTGCCTCCTTCTATATCAGGAGATTCTTGGAGAAAATTTATCACGCCTTCACATGATTTAGTAGAAGCTTTTGACAGTGAAAATGATACCATTCGAAAAAATGCTACAATCCTCTTCGAAACAGTGAATTGGGTGGATGAATACTGGGGTAATGCACCTGGAAGTGAGGTGCCATTTGCTTATAAATGGAAAAGTGCTGACAGTTGGGCTAGTTCTAACCGGCCTTACTTGCTCCGATATGGAGACATTGTACTCTTAAAAGCGGAAGCATTGGCAAGATTAAACAGATTAGGTGAAGCTGCCACAGAAGTAAATCGAATAAGAGATAGAGCCAATTTACCTGATTTACCAGCTTCTATAGTTGCAAATCAAGAAAATATGCTAGCAGCAATTCTGAAAGAAAGAAGGCTTGAGCTAGCTCAAGAAAGTGAAAGATGGAATGATTTGGTGCGATATGGCAAAGTAGTAGAGGTAATGAATAATCTTAATGAAATTGATTTAAGAACAGGTGAGCCTACAAATTATCAAATGAGTCAGGATAAAATTCTATTGCCTATTCCACAAGAAGAATTAGACCGAAACCCAAATCTAGATCCAAATTAATTTAATTAAATATAATTTTTAACTCAAATACTATGAAAATGATTTATCACTCAACAAACTCAATTTACAAAATAGCCTTGATGCTATTTGCTTCTTTTTTCATGTTATCATGTGAGGAAGACCCGGAAACTCCAACTGTGGAAGAACCATTTGCTGATTTCAGCCTAGAGGTGGATTCCGAAAATACGCTTACAGTAAATTTCACCAATTCATCAATAGATGGTGAGGAATACAGTTGGGATTTTGGAGATGGAACTGGTACTTCAACAGAAGAAAATCCATCTTACACTTATACTGCAAGTGGTACTTATACTGTAGAATTAACCGTAACTAATTCTGCTGGATCATCAACGAGTACGGAAGATGTTACAGTTGCTGGATTTGGTCCCAATTTATTAATAAATGGAGATATGGAAGCCGAAACAGGATGGACATCTAGACCATTATGGACTGCTGAGGATAATGCAACTAATCACAGATATGAGGATGGAGCATTTATCTTTCAAAATGCTGAAAATCCAGATGGTGGATTTTACCAATGGTCTAACCATGTGTTCTTCCAAGAAGTTGCTTTAACAGCAGGTAGTACTTATCAATTTAATGCTCATGTTAGTAGCCCTTCTGGAACCTTGGCGACTTGGTTTGAAGTTTATTTAGTTCAAGAGGAGCCAGTAAATGAGGACAATATTGGCGGTGATGCAACTCAATTGGCAATAAAAAGCTTTGGAGAAGGAGAGAATTGTACAGCTACAGAATTTAGTGGTTCTATCTTAGAAATAGCTGCTGAATGTTCAGGAATAAATGATTTCCCGCTTCTAATCGATGAGGATGGATATTTCACAGTTTCTGAAGCTGATTTATCTGCTAATGGCACCTTGTTCCTAGTATTCAAAGCAGGGTCTGGTTTTGCTCCTGAAGGTGAAACTGCTAGCTTTAATGAGGGCATCTATTTAGATGATGTTGTAATTAAAGAAGTTCTATAAATTTTCATAATAGTAAAAGTGTAATAAATAGGGGAGAGTGTAGTCGTTTTCTCTCCCCTTTATTGCTTAAATATCACTGTATGTTCAAGTTTAAAACATTATTCTTATTCTTATTTAGTATACCTTTATTGACCCAATGCAAGGATCAATCAGATGAAACTTATAATCCACCAAAAGTTGATGAACCTACTGTTGAAATTCCAGAAGTAGAACATTGGCTGACAACTGCCAATCAATCCGCTTTGCTCTCAAAGCAAAGTGAATCAATTGAAGCTTACGATTCTAATCTTACTACTGATATTACAATCAATTCTGAAACCAAGTATCAAACAATTGACGGATACGGTTTTGCTATTACCGGAGGAAGTGCTCAGCACTTAAGTGAAATGAGTGAAGCTGCTAGAGGTGAGTTATTAAATGAGTTATTCGGATTAGAAGAAGGACAAATTGGAATGAGTTTTATAAGAATTAGCCTTGGATCTTCCGATCTTAATCAAGCTCCATATACCTATAATGATTTAACCTCTAGGCAAACAGATATGAATCTTGAGCAGTTCTCTTTGCAAAAAGATGAAGCTCAACTTATTCCAATTTTGAAAGATATCCTGGATATAAATCCTGACATAAAAATAATGGCTTCTCCATGGTCAGCACCAGCTTGGATGAAAGAAAACCAATCATTAAAAGGAGGTTCTTTGGCAGCTGAATATCATGATGTATATGCTGAATATTTATTGCGCTATATTAAAGAAATGCAAGAGCATGGCATATCAATTGGCTACCTAACTGTACAAAATGAACCTTTACATGATGGAAACAATCCCAGTATGTACATGGAAGCTGATCAACAGATTGAGTTTGTTAAAAACAGTCTTGGCCCCTTGTTTTCTGAAAACAACATAGATACTAAACTTATCATCTATGACCATAATCCTGACCGTATTGATTATCCTTTAACAGTATTAAACGATGTGGATGCTAAGCAGTATGTAGATGGCTCAGCCTTTCATTTATATGGCGGAGATGTTGACCAATTATCAGTGGTGCGCAATGCTCATCAAGACAAAAATATATATTTTACTGAACAGTGGTTTGGTGCCCCAGGTAATTTCAGCGAGGACCTTAAATGGCATATCCGAGAAGTGGTGATAGGAGCTCAAAGGAATTGGAGTAAAAATGTTATTGAATGGAATCTATCTTCCAATCCATCTTTAACTCCACATACGGATGGAGGTTGCTCACAATGCTTGGGCGGAATTACCATTGATGGTGATGAGGTAACTAGAAATGCAGGTTATTTTGTGATAGGACATGTTTCCAAATTTGTTAGGCCAGACGCAATCAGAATAGCCAGCAATTATCATGATCACCTGCCAAATGTGGCATTTTTAACACCTGATAACAAAGTGGTTTTATTAGTGCTCAATAATACTGATAGTCCACAAACTTTCAATGTTAAAAAAGGTGAGAATAGCTTCTCTACTAGATTAGATGCAGGAGCAGTAAGTACATATATTTTTGATAATTAAATAATACATAAGCATGCATTTTCTTATTTCATTCTTTTTAATTTTTACATCCTTTTTTGGAAATCAGGACTTGAAAAACAATGATTCATCAAAATCTCCAAAAAAGATTAAGGCGATAGTTTATACTACGGCAGAAAATACAGAATTTAGACTAACGGAAACACAAACACTTAATTTTACAAAAGGTGACCAACCTTTAGAAACCGAGTTGTCCATTTTTGTGAATCCTGATAAATCTTTTCAAACATTTATTGGAATAGGAGGTGCAATAACAGACGCCTCAGCGGAAGTATTTGCAAAATTATCGAAGGAAAAGCAGGAAGAGCTTTTAGATGCATATTATTCACCAAATGGTATTAATTATTCCCTATTGAGAACTACCATTCATAGTTGTGATTTTAGTAAAGAATCCTATACATATGTGGAAAAAGGAGATGGTGATTTGAAAACATTTTCCGTGGAGCATGATGAAGAATTTCGCATACCTATGATCAAAAGAGCAATAGCTAAAGCAGGCGGTGAATTACTCACGTATGTAAGTCCCTGGAGTCCGCCAGCATTTATGAAAACAAATGGGGATATGCTAAAAGGAGGGAAGCTGAAACCTGAATACTATGATTCATGGGCATTATATTATGCTAAATTTATTAATGAATATGAGAAAAGGGATATTCCAATATGGGGACTCACTGTCCAAAACGAGCCTATGGCTACACAACGCTGGGAATCCTGTATTTACACAGCAGAAGAAGAAAGGAATTTTATTAAAAATCATTTGGGACCAACACTTGAAAGAGAAGAGTTAGGAGATAAAAAAATAATAGCTTGGGACCATAACAGGGATTTGATTGTTAACAGAGCCAATACAATATTAGGTGACCCTGAAGCAGCAAAATATGTTTGGGGTCTTGGATTTCATTGGTATGAAACATGGACAGGTAGTCAACCACTTTATAACAACTTAAAAAGTGTTAAAGAGTCATTCCCTGATAAACAACTGATCTTTACAGAGGGTTGTAACGAAGCTTTTGACGATGAAAAATATCAGTTTTGGCCAAATGCAGAACGCTATGGAAACTCTATGATCAATGACTTTAATAGTGGTACTGCTGCGTGGACAGATTGGAATATATTGTTAGATGAAAATGGAGGACCAAATCATGTGGAAAATTTCTGTTTTGCTCCAATTCATGCTGATCTTCAAACTGGTGAATTAATCAAAACACCTTCCTATTACTATATAGGTCATTTTTCAAAATTTATTCAACCAGGTGCTCAACGCATTAGTACTAATGTTAGCAGAAGCTTCTTGGAAGCTACAAGCTTTCAAAATGAAGATGGTGAAATAGCCACTGTTGTGATGAACAGTACTGATGAGGAAATAAGCTATCAGCTTTATGTTGGCAATCAAAAAGCCAATCTTAAAATACAACCACATGCCATGCAAACAATTCTTTATTAGAAAAGATTGATTATAAAACTTTCAGTTTTTTGAGTTACAAACCTAAAAGCAAGCTATCAAATTAATTGAATTCTTTTTAATGCTACTGTTCAATCATCATTGCCGGATTAGCCATAATACTGTTGGTCATTATTCCAGGCAAATATGTATGGTATAATCTTTCAATTAATTGAAAATACAGCGTGGATAACTGCAACTTTTATTGAAAGATGAAAATTCTGTTATAAGAGTTATCCATTTCGTAGTATAAAGTGATTATTTCTTTCTATGGGAAAGATTAATCTATCAATTATAGCATCTCTAGGTCTATGTTTGTAAACTACCTCTTAAATATTTACCTGGTATTTCCATCAATCATTTTTTTGCAAAATTACAGCCAGATCATTAAAAACTAGCTTTTATCATCACAATATAGTCTACTTTTAATGCTACTTCAGAAATTACTCCAATTTCTTACTATTGATTCTCATAGTTACATAGACAAAACGTGACAAAAAGCTATAATTATATTAATATTTATGATTTATGTCATGTTATCGACTAGGGTTGGTCAGGGTTTAATTGTAATACATTCACGAAATTTATGTAGAAAATAAGAGAAGAAAAACCCTTTAAATCCTCATATCATGAAAAAATTATTAATACTTGGGGCAGGCACAGCGGGCACAATGATGCTCAATAAGCTTAATAAGAGAATAGATAAAAAGGAATAGGATATCACCATTATTGATAAAGATGATACGCATTATTACCAACCTGGATTTCTATTTATCCCTTTTGGAATCTACCAACCATCAGATGTGGTGAAAAGTAGAAAAGAATTCTTTCCTAAAGGAACGAACTTCATAATGGATGAAGTAGAAGAAATAAATGCAGCAGAAAATGAAGTAATCCTTAAAAGCGGATAAGAATTAAGCTATGATATCTTAGTTATAGCAACAGGTACAAAACCTGTTCCTAGTGAAACAGAAGGACTGGATGGTCCACTTTGGTATAAGGATATATTTGATTTCTACACCTTTGAGGGCGCTACTTTACTGGCTAAAAAATTACAAAACTGGAAAGGCGGTAAAATGGTGATTAATTTGGCAGAAACTACTATAAAATGTCCAGTGGCACCCTTAGAATTTGCTTTCTTGGCAGATGCTTACTTCACTGAGAAAGGGATGCGAGACAAAGTTGAGATTAAATATGTTACCCCTCTTTCTGGCGCTTTCACAAAACCCATAGCAACAAAAATGTTGAGTCAACTCATGGAGAAAAAGAATATTCATGTAGTTCCAGACTTTTATCTAGAACATGTGGATAACGAAAATAAGAAAATTGTTTCTTACGATGGAATGGAAGAAGACTTCGATTTACTAGTAAGTATTCCTACTAACATGGGCGCTGATATGGTTGAAAACAGCAATATGAGTGATGAAGATGATTTGAACTTTATCCCTACTAATAAGCAAACGCTCCAGCATAAAGAGCATGAAAACATCTTTGTGATTGGTGATGCCACCAACCTACCGACTTCTAAAGCTGGATCAGTAGCACACTTTGAAGGTGAAATTTTGATAGAAAACATCTTAAGCTATATGAATGGCAAGCCATTAGAAGCCAAATTTGATGGGCATGCCAACTGCTTTATTGAAACTGGCTTTGGGAAAGCAGCATTAATTGACTTCAACTATACTACTGAGCCCTTGCCTGGGCAATTTCCTTTACCAGTTTTTGGTCCTATGGGTCTATTGAAAGAATCAAGAATCAATCATTTCGGAAAACTGGCCTTTAAGTGGATATATTGGCACATGCTGCTAACAGGTAAATCCTTACCAGTTAGTACCAATATGAGTATGACTGGAAAAAAAGCACCTAAGAAGGAAGAGAATAAAGAGAAAGAAGAGCCTCAAAAAGAGGAAGTTTTATTATAATAAATCATTAAAATCATGGAAACATTAACAATTAATAACGCAGCAATTAAAGTAAATGAAGAAGGCTATTTCACAGATCCATCTCAATGGAATGAAGATATAGCTATAGAAATGGCTAAGCAGCAAAATATAGATCTTAGTGGAAAGCATTTTGAAGTTTTGCATTTCTTAAGAAATAAGTATGCAGAGGATGTTCCTCTTACAATCCGTAAAGTGGGAAAATCTGGTATTGTGGACATCAAAGAGTTTTATAAACTTTTTCCGGGTGGACCATTAAAAATATCAAGTAAAATAGCGGGGATACCTAAGCCTGTTAGTTGTGTTTAACCCTTTAAAGAAACAGTCATGGAAGACGTTAAAGAAATGACCGCAGATAAAGTGGTCGCTAAAGAGAAAAAAGAAGTAAAGAAAATAATGGTCATCTGTGCCAGAGGCACATTAGAGGATGTTTATGCAGCTCTTATTATGGCTAATGGTGCCTTAGCGGAAGGAAAAGAAGCAAAAATGTTTTTCACCTTTTTTGGATTGGATGCTATCACGAAAAAGAAAGCGGATCACCTCCATACAGCAACAGTCGGGAATCCAGCTTTTATGAGAGGATTACCTACCATGATTGGCGGATTACCTGGTTTTGAAGCACTTGCTTCATCCATGATGAAAAAAGAAATGGATAAGTTAGATATTCCACCCATAACAGAATTTTTTGAAATGATTGAAGCGGGTGGTGGAGAAATATTTGCTTGTAAGTTAGCGGCTGATATGTTCCATCTTAAAAAAGAGGATTTTATTCCAGAAGTGAAAGACATCATTACTGTAAGGCAAATGTATGAACTGGCTGAGGGAGAGGGTACTCACATGGTGTTTATTTGATAAATTCGGATTACTTATTAGGTGAAATTCTTTAATTAGATATAATTAGAAGGGAAAGAAATTACTTTCCCTTTTCTAAATATTTCAAAAATACAATAAATAGTAAATAAGGTTTTGCTATTTGCTAAAGTTCCTTTTTATCTTGTTTTTATTTTAAACTGAAATTATCAATGCCAATTTAAGGAAATTAAGGAAACAAAATTTGATAATATAAAAAAGCCACCAACTCGAAAGAAGGTGACTTAATTGGACGACTAAAAATAAATTTATTTCAATGACCAAACTGTATAGCTATTAGGAGGACATTGAATTTTTACCCATTGATCATTTTGGGTTGTTGGTTCCCAATTTGAATTTCCTGTAAAATCTTTGATAACTGAATTGCCCCAGTTGGTAGGCACCCATCTTTCCAACCACTGATTGGAATCATTCAGATAAACTACAATTCCGGGGTTTCCATTTCTTCTGGCTACATATTCATCATTATCAGCATAAAGGATATCAGTGCCTCCAGTAGCTAAATTTCTATGAATCCACATTAGATTATCCAATTTGTCTTGGTCAAGCCATTCCTCATAATCTTGGTAGAACAGGGTAGGATAGCCTTCATGCGTAAATATGTAGGCATAAGCATGCA
>QNXU01000030.1 GCA_003973485.1 Bacteroidota bacterium
ATCGTAAGAAGTTAAGGTCATGCCGATGTCTTTCAAATGAACATGGTAATCCGTGATATAAGAACCAATAACAGATGCTCTATTCTCTATTTCATAAAGAAGACTACCGCTTCCAGCATCCAAAGCTCTCAGCTCACCATTTTCAAAAAGCTTTCTATTTGAGGTTTGAACAAATAATTTTCCATTTTGAAAAAAGAAATTGCTAACTGTGATTCTTTCAGGTTTCGAAACCCAAATTTCTTCACCAGTTCTAATGTTTAGTCTTTTAAATGAAACAGCTTGCTTATCTCCTCCTTCATCAAAAATGGTAGAGTGAACTACAAAAATATTATCGTCTACTATAATGTTGTCATTTGCAGTTCTGTTTGATGCATCCAGCTTAAATGGTGTGAATTCTGAGATTAGTCTCCTGTTTTCTTCGTCTTCTAATCGTTCTTCGCTAACGCTTTGCCATAAAACTTCACCTGTTTTTTCATTTAATGCATAAGTCATCAAGTCTGATAAAATGATAATGTCTTCATAGTAAATAGGATAGGTCTGCCCAGAAGATTTAAAAGTAGTTTCCCACAGTAATTCGCCATTTTCTAAATCGATATAGTATAAAGGATTGTCTTGAATACCAGATTCAGAAGCTACAATTGCTCTACCAGCCAGCCTGCTCAAACCAGTTGAATTCTGCATCATATCCTCCCCAATTTTCTTTGCAGTGGAAGCGCCTTGAGGTCCAAAGAATAATCCTTTATTTTTATCAAATAGAATGTCGGATTCTTGGAAATTGCCAAACTCACCCTCTAAAACCCAGCTGATTTCACCTTCTTTTAAGTCAAATGAAGCTAATCTTTTATTGTTTGAAAGTAGAATTCGTTGTTCTTCCTCTAACAGAATGAAATTTTCATTTCCGCTAGCAATAGTTTCAAGTAAATCAAATTGATTATTATCATATTCCCAAATGATTTCACCTGTTCGAGCATTATGCATGACGAATTTACCGTCTATTTCAAGTGCAAAAGCACCCATCCAATTGAAATCTATTTCTTGAATAATCTTATATTTTTTATCCGATCTGGAAATGCTCCATAACTCTTCTTTACTTTCGATATCGAAGGCATTAATTGATTGATTGGCTAAACCTCCTGAAATTAAAATAATCACTCCTTGTTCATGATTAAAGTGATAAGACGGAACAGCTTTTACATCGCCAAATTCTTTTGCAGATTGGCTGTAAAGTATTTCTCCGCTTTCCATATCCAGCAAAGTGAATTTTCGATCACTTACAGTGCCGAGCACCTTGGAGTCTTCAACCCCAAGAAAACGCTGGTGCTGTTCGCTAAAAAAAGCGTTACTGTTTTGTTTACCCGATAGTTCTGTTGTGTAAACCTCATTAAAGGTTATATTGGAGGTAGCACACGAACACGTAAAAATTAAAAGACTAATTAATAATGGGTAGTGAATTAGGTTAAGCTTCTTCATAATTGTTATTTGAATTTGTTATAATCTAAAGTCTTCACACATTTTTTTATTTAGTTAGCTCAATTACAATAAAAAAATCTATCTATTATCTGTTATAATATATGTAAATATAATTATATTTTTAAATTTCAATAGTTTTTAAGTAAAAATATTATTTTGTTAATTAGGTCAAAGAATTCAATTTTTGGTTTCTATTTTTTAATTAAAGAAAATGAATGATAAGGAAAACATCCCCGGAATTCATAATTGGTGTGATAGATGGTGTGAAAAATGTCCTTTTATTGCACGTTGTGCAGTTGGTGAACATGAACTTGAAATAATTGAGCAAGAGCAAAAAGGTTTTAATCCTGATTTTTGGGAGGATATAAACCAGCAATTCACCAAATCCATAGAATTATTAGATGAATTAGCCAAAGATAAAGGGATAGACTTAAAAGGAATTTCCGATGAAGAATGGCAGAATATAGATAAAGATAATAGAAAGCAGCAGCTTGATGCTGAAAGCCACCCAATCTCAAGGATGGCAAATCAATATGCAAAGGAATGTGAAAGGATAGTAAATTTAGATTTTATCGAAAATTTGTATGATTCCGAAGAGAAGAAAATTGATTTAGGTTTGGAGGGTAATGTTTATAAGAACATAAGTAAGTTTAAAGAAACTATTGATGTTATCAGATGGTATATGTTCTTTATTCCTGCCAAATGCAACAGATTGATGATGGAAAATATGGATACAGAATTTGAGGATTCTGAATTTCCTCCAGAGGAAAGAAGTTATAATGGCACTGCAAAAATTACTTTGATTTCCATTGAAAGATCCATTGCTGCTTGGGGATTTCTTTTGCAATTATTACCCGATATGCAGGATACAATTTTGTCAGAATTGGCTCTTTTACAAAAATTGCATCGATCGATAAGGAATGAATTTCCAGATGCTATGAGATTTATTCGCCCTGGTTTTGATGATTAAATTTCACAACAAAAAAGAAGATAAAAGCTTTTCATAAAACAAAAAAGCCCGAAAGATCTTAATTCTTTCGGGCTTTTTTAATGATTAAATTTATCCGCTCTTAGTTAAAAGTATCCTCTTTAATATCAATGTTGAATTCAGCTGATTGTAATTCAGTATTTAATGGTCTACCTTGGAATTTCACGTTTTTCTTAGGTACCATTATTCCATCTATCGCCTCAAAATCACTATATTCTTCATATACAGTTACTTCACCCTGAGGGCCTTTTTGAGTTGCAGAAGTTTTAACTTTAAGCCCACTTTCAGTATCGAAATAAGATTTTGTTACCTGTCCAGAAGGAAGAGTAACCGAAACAACATAAGCGTCCTTATCATTCACTGTTTCAATACCTGTAAGTTCGGTAGTAACTCCCATATCTGCATAGTGAAGCTCTGGGAATATAAAAGTGTTTGACTTAAGATTACTTTTAGCTTCATCAGGTAATGGTACTTCCTGTCCTTGTTGGAAAGCTTTTACTTCATCATCATTAACTAATACTTTGCTCATTACCATTGGCCCCATGCCTACTTCCTGTTTGAAATTATCATTGTCCTTTATTTCAGTGAAGGTTAGTGTTTGCCCCTGCATGCTCATGGTGTAAACAGTTTTCATTGACTCAATAGATGAGATTTTATCTTTTCCGCCTAAAGCTTTAAAGTAATTCTCAAAAACTTTATTAGCAGTTAAGCCTTCTGGTAATGCAGTTTTATCATTTGGATCGTATTCATTTCCTTTTTTGTTGAAATACTTTACTTCTCCAAATTTTTCCAGATTTTCAGCTATTTCTGCTCCTTTTCCTACAACTAATATATTGGCATTGTTCGGTAGGATATATTTTTGAGCTGCAGCCTTAACGTCTTCTAATGTAACGGCTTCCAAATTTTTCAAATAGTTTGCATAATAATCCTCAGGCAAATTATACCGAGCAGTATTGATTGCAAAAGAAGCTACAGTTTGAGGGCTTTCTAATGAACGAGCAAAACTACCTGCGATAGAAGCTTTTGCTGCGTCTAATTCATCCTGAGTCACGCCTTCTTTATTTATTTTCATTAACTCAGCCATAAATTCATTTACTGCACTATCCGTAACTTCATTTCTAACACTAGCGCTAGCTGTAAAGCTTCCTACATATTCATCAGCACTTAAAGAAGATCTTGCACCATAAGTGAAAGCATTCTTTTCTCTTAAATTTTGCATCAATCTTGAAGAGAAACCACCTCCCAAAATTTGATTTAGAACTCTGGCTGTGATTACATCTTCTCCTCCAATTGGAAGGTTTACTGGGTAAGTTACATTTATAACAGACTGAACCGATGCCTCTCTATCTACTAAAGCTACATAAGTTTCCTCTGGTGGAGTTGGCATTTCATATTCAGCTGTAGGAACATCACCTTTTTCCCAATCACTAAAATTCTTTTTGATTAATTTTTTAGCTTCTTTAGGAGTGATATCCCCAACTATTGCTAAATAACCAATATTAGGCCTGAAATAAGTGTTGTAGTAAGCCTTAATCTCATCTAATGTGATTTTTTCTACTGATTCTTCAGTTTCAAACTCTCCATAAGGGTGCTCATCTCCATAAACTAGTTTACCTCTCACATTTGATGCAATAGCATTTGGATCATCTTTAGAAGCAGCTAAACCAGATAAGGTTTGCTTCTTCAGTTTTTCTAATTCATCCTCTGGAAATGCAGGATTGAATAATACATCCTTCATTAATTCCATCAATTTATCTTGGTGCTTAGTTAATGAAGTTGCGTACATTCCAGTAGAGAAAGTGTTGATATTTGCACCAATGAAATCAATATCCTCATCTAACTCTGCTTTAGTGCGGTTTTTGGTTCCCTTCATTAACATTTGACCAGCCATGCTTACGTATCCTGCTTTATCTCCTTCTAAAACAGGGTCGCGATCAAAAGTTAAAGAAAATGCTACTCTTGGTAATTTATGATTTTCTACTACAAATACTTTCAATCCATTTTTTAAAGTGAAAGTAGTAGGTTCTCCAATGTTTATTTCTTTTGCCGGGCTTGGCTCGGGAGCTGTTGTTCTATCCACCTGAGCAATTGCAACACTTGCAAACAAGGCGAAAACGAAACTTATATATATCTTTTTAATCATCTTTTTTCAATTATTAAGTGAAACGACTTATTGGTTTTGTTGAGATTTTGGTAAATAATATAATACCACTCTGTTGTCCTCAGTTAGATATTCATTCGCTACACGCTTGATATCTTCTTTGGTTACTTTCATATATCGATCAATCTCTTTATTGAATAAGTTAGCGTCACCATAATAAACATGATAATTAGCTAAGCTTTCAGCAATACCAGCCATTCGGCTGTTGCCAGAAATGAAGTCATTTTCCTTTTGATTTCTGATTTTTTCAAATTCTTTATCCGAGATTAATTCTTTCTGAACTTTCTTGATTTCAGCATCCATGGCATCTTCTAATTCTTTCAAATCACCACCTATAGTTGGCAAACCGAAAAGTAAATACAAACCTGGATCTTCAGAAGAAAACGGAATTGCTGCTACTTGCAATGCTTTTTGTTGTTCATCCACCAATGATTTGTACATCCTAGCAGACTGTCCGCCAGAAAGTGCAGTACTCAGCATTTCTAAAGCATAAGAATCTTCAGTTCCTTGAGCTGGCATGTGGTAAGCTTGAATAACAGCAGGCAATTGAATGTTGTCATAAATTGTATCACGAACTTCTTCTTTTTGCTCTGGTTCTACTATGTCTGGTCTTGGAATTTCCTTGCCACCTCTAGGGATTGGACCGAAATAATCCTCAATTAATTTTTTAGCTTCTTCTATTTCAATATCACCAGCAATGGACAATGTAGCGTTTTCAGGAACATAGAAAGTTTCGTAAAACTCTACAAACTCGTCTAGGGATGCAGCGTTTAAGTGTTCTAAAGAACCAATTGGTGTCCATCTATATGGGTGCTCAGTATAAGCCCTTTTCATGATTTCAGGTAAGATGGTTCCGTAAGGTTGGTTGTCATACCGTTGTCTTTTTTCTTCTTTTACTACTTCACGCTGCGTTTCAACTCCAATTTCTTGGATTTTTGCATGCATTAATCGCTCTGATTCAAGCCATAAACCAAGTTCTAACTGATTAGAAGGCAAAATTTCGTAGTAATAGGTTCTGTCATTAGATGTGTTGGCATTGTTTACACCCCCAGCATTGGTGATGTATTTGTCAAACTGACCTCTTTCAATGTTTTTAGAGCCTTCAAATAATAAGTGCTCAAAAAAATGGGCGAAACCTGTTCTGTCAGGATTCTCATTTTTTGATCCTACATGGTACATCACAGAAACTACTACAATTGGAGTAGAATTATCTTGATGTAAAATCACATGCATTCCATTGTCTAAATCGAATTCAGTAAATTCGATCTCTTTTTTTTGTGCTATTGAGCCAAAAGCCATCAATAAACACAAAGACCCGATTATAAGTCTTTTCATCATAAGTTGATTGTTTTAATTTGAACTAAACTATGTATATTTTATGCGAATATAACACAAATATTACATCTGTATTAGGGATTTATGTTAAATTTTGAAGATGGTTTAAGAGGAGGATGGAAGGGGAAATATTGGTTTTTTGAATTCTACCTAATTGTGTGTTTAGTATTTAAATTCGAAAATATAAGAATTGAGAAATCACGGATTTGTTTAAACCATAAAAAAGCCTCTGAAATTTCTTCCAAAGGCTTTTAGTTAAGATTCAAGAATCAAGAAAATCTTCCAGAAAACTAGAATGATTGTTTTTCCTCAATTCCTAATTATTACTTCGTAATTATTCTCCCTTCCATTTATTCAATATTTCTTTTGCATCGGGCCAAGTTAGTCGTGGTCCCATTTGGGTTACGATTTTTGAGCTGGCCAAAGAAGCTAATTTCCCAGCATCAGCATAACTATGGCCATTTGTGATGGCATATAAAAATGCGCCAGCAAACATATCTCCTGCACCATTGCTATCTATTGCTTTTACTTGGTATGGTTCAATATCAATAAAAGTATCTCCATCATAAATAATCGCTCCATTCTTACCTTGAGTGATGGCAAATCTTTTGGCTACTTTCTTTAATTCTTCTCGAATACTATCCGGGTCATTTTCACCAGTGAATAAGGCTGCTTCTTCTTCATTACAGAATAATAAATCTACGCTTGCTCCAACAACTGATTCCATTTGTTCTTTGAAATATTTCACCATGGAAGGATCAGAGAATGTTAAGGCTGTTTTCACCCCATTATCTTCTGCTATTTTCTTGGCTTTTTTCATGGCATCCAAACCACTTTCTGATGTCACTAAATAACCTTCCAAATACAAGTATTTAGAGTCTTTAAGCGCATATTCATGAATTTCTTTTTCGGAAAAATCGGAAGTAATCCCTAAAAAGGTATTCATGGTTCGTTCCGCATCAGGAGTGGTCATCACCAATACTTTCCCTGTAGTGCCAGTTGGAGCAGTTTCAGGAGTTAAAACCGTATCAAGACCATTCGTTTTTAAATCATTTAAAAAGAATGTGCCTTCTAGATCATTGGCAACTTTGCAAGAATAGAAGCCTTTGGCTCCAAATTGACTAGCAGCGACTAAAGTGTTAGCAGCAGAGCCTCCGCCTTGCATGTGTTCTTCTGTGATTTTCATGGAGTTGAGTAACTCTGCTTGGCGCTCTTCTTCCACTAAGGTCATCACTCCTTTTTCTACTTTATTTTCAAGTACAAATTCTTCTGAAACTTCTGTGATAATATCCACTAAGGCATTTCCTATTCCGTAGATATCATATTTTTTGTCGGACATAAAATTTTAATTAGTAATTAATAATTAGGAATTATGAGATTGCGCTGTCTCAATAAAAGCAGAAACCTGTCAGGTTTAAGATATTAAGGGTATAGTAAATATTTTACTATGCTTTACATTTAATTAAAAAAACCTGACAGGTTTATTATCTTTATTATTACAGCAAAATTAATGATTATTGCGGAATTTGTCGGCTAAATCAGGATAATCTGTAATGATGCCATCAACGCCTATTTTAAGCAATCTTGCAGCATCTTTTTCTTCATTTACAGTCCACGGGATAATTTTCACTCCTTTTTCATGAAGCTCGGACACCATTTTTTTATCCACTAATTGATGATATGGACTATAAACTTCTGGAGTAAAGCCTAATTCTTCAAACTGCTTTTCCCAAGCACCGCTTTCATAAACCAATGCGGCTAAAGGAACTTTAGGGTATGTTATATGGAAGTATTTTAAAACGTCAAAATCAAAAGACTGAATGTTCCACTTTTCTTTTGGATAATTAGCATCCAAAATAGTATAGGTTAAGTCGCTGAATTTTGCGATTTCTGGATGGAATTGGTTTTGGTTACCATCCTCATATTTGATTTCCACATTCAAATAAGGGAGTTCCTTACCTTCTTTTTCGCAATACTCAATAGTATTTTTGATGATGTTGTAAAGCAAAGGCTTAGGGGAACTGACTTGTTTTTGATGCGGGAAATCAGGGTTTCCAATACTACCACAATCGCATTTTTTCAACTCTTCATAGGTCATTTTATAAATATTCCATTCCTTTTCTTCCATTTCGGCTATTGAATTTCCAGCAGTATCTAGGCAGATTTTATGATTCAAGAATGGTTCATGAGAAACAACCACTTTCCCATCTTTACTGATGACTACATCCATTTCCAAAGTAGTCATGTTTTGATCAATAGCATATTGAAAGGCTGACCAGGTATTTTCAGGATAAACCCCTCTGGCTCCTCGGTGACCTTGCCAGTCGATGTTTTCGTAGGTTTCTGGGGTTGAAGTACATGCTAAAGTCATAAGTATCAAGCAAAAAAGAATTAGGTTTTTCATTTTAATTATCAATT
>QNXU01000074.1 GCA_003973485.1 Bacteroidota bacterium
ACAAAGATTTTGAGTGTGACTTTAAACATCTTGAAGAGGTAACTTGGAGTGAAAATAGAATAAATAGTGGCACCGCTCTCCCCTACTGTGTAACTTCCAAATTCTGTCATGATATTAGGAGTCTCTACATTATTCTTCTCACAAATCCATTGGATATTTTCTACAATTTGATCCACCATGTATTGGTAATCATATTCAAATCCTAGGGAAGTTTTAATAGGGAATCCACCGCCAATGTCAATAGTATCCAGCTCAGGTGCTATTTTCTTCAACTCGCAATATTTATCAATAAAACGACCTAATTCACTCCAGTAATAAGCTGTATCTTTTATGCCCGTATTGATGAAGAAATGCAACATTTTAAGCTTTGCCTTCTCACTTTTCGCAATCTTATTTTGATACAAATCAATTACATCATTATAGCGAATGCCTAAACGGCTAGTATAGAATTCAAAAGTTGGCTCTTCATCAGAAGCTATTCTTATTCCTACTTTAAAGGGATTTTTAGCCTCGGCCTCATAGCTATCAATTTCATTCAAATCATCCAAAACAGGGACAACATTCTCAAATCCATCGTTTATTAATTCATTGATGTATTGTCTGTAAAGCGGTCTTTTAAAACCATTGCAAACCACATAATGTTGTTTACTCAAGAATCCCTTTTCATGCATTTTCCTTACAATCGGAATATCAAAAGAAGAGGATGTTTCCATATGAACACCTGCTTTCAAAGCCTCCTCCATCACAAAAGAAAAATGGGAAGATTTGGTGCAATAGCAATAAGTATAATCTCCTTTATAATTCAATTTCTTAAAAGCATTAGCAAAATATTCTCTCGCCTGATTGATATTTTGGCTAATCTTAGGAAGGTAAGTTAGTTTTAAAGGAGTACCGTACTTTTCAATAATATCCATTAAAGGGACATCATGAAATTTCAAGGCATTATCCTCAACGTTAAATTCTTTTTGGGGCCAATAAAAGGTTTGTTCTATTAAATCGATGTAACTCTTCATTCAACTAAAGTTTAGTAGGGTGTTGAAATGCAATATTGAATTATATTTGCAATCTTTGCAAAACTAAAATTTTACAGCAGAAACATTCTGTTTTTTTGATTAAATAATTCAATATTTTTTATGATAAATGTATTTGTAAATGATGAGACTTCCCCATTGAGGGCTGTGATATTAGGAACTGCCAAAGGTGTTGGAGACGTACCCAATATGGATGATGCCTATGACCCTAAGTCTAAAGAACACATAACCGCAGGCACTTACCCCAAGGAAGACGATATGGTGAAGGAAATGGAAGCATTTGCAAAGGTTTTAGAAAAACATAATGTAAAAGTTTACCGACCAGAAATCATAGAAGATTATAATCAGATTTTTTCAAGAGATATTGGCTTTGTAATTGAAGATAAATTCATAAAACCAAGAATTCTTAAAGATAGAAAAGAGGAAATCAAGGGTATTCAATATATTTTAGAGCAGATCAATCCTGAGCAAATTGTCACTGTTCCGGAAGATGTTCGTGTTGAAGGTGGAGACGTAATGCCATGGAAAGACCATATTTTTGTGGGCTATTCTGAAAAAGAGGATTTTGAAAAATATATAGTAGCAAGAACCAACAGAGCAGGCTTAGAATTTTTAGCCAAAGAATTTCCTAATAAAAAAGTAAAGGGTTTTCAGCTCAATAAATCAGATGAAGTAGCGAAAGACAATGCCTTGCATTTGGATTGCTGTTTTCAGCCGATTGGTGAAAATCAAGCCATTATTTATAAAGATGGGTTTAAATTGGAAGAAGATTACCAATATTTAGTGGATTATTTTGGAGAAGAAAATTTAATCCACATCACCAGAGATGAAATGTACGAAATGAACTCTAATGTTTTTTCTATCGGCCCAAAAGTGGTGGTTTTAGAAGAAAATTTTAATCGTTTAGCAGGAATTTTAGAAGAAAAGGGATATACAGTTGAAAAAGTGCCTTACGCTGAAATTTCTAAAATGGAAGGTTTGTTAAGATGTTCTACTTTACCGCTTGAAAGAGCGAAATAAATAATTTTTATTCTTTTTGAAAATTTTTAGTCAGATGGAAAATAAACAAAGTACCGATACATTAATGATGATTCGTCCGGTTCAGTTCAGATTCAACGAACAAACCGCAGTAAATAATTATTACCAAAAAGCAATTGAAGGATTAAGTGCATCCGAAATACAATTAAAAGCTGCTGATGAGTTCGACCACTTTGTTGAAAAACTAAGAAGCAAAAACATCAATGTAATTGTGATAGAGGACACACCTGAACCAAGCACTCCCGATTCTATTTTCCCTAACAACTGGGTTTCATTTCATGAAGACGGGAAAGTAGGTTTATATCCGATGTATGCACCTAACAGAAGGCTGGAAAGAAGACCTGATATTTTGGAAAAGCTTCAAACTCAAGAAGGTTTGAAAATCAACGAGATTATAGATTTTTCGAAGCATGAGGAAGAAAATCGCTTTTTGGAAGGTACCGGAAGTATGATTTTAGACCGTCCAAACAAGATTGTTTATATAGCAATTTCACTAAGAACGGATGAGAAAGTTTTGGATGAATTCTGTGATAAATTTGGCTACAAAGCTGTCAAATTCACAGCTAATCAAACAGTGGACGGTAAAAGACTTCCAATCTACCACACCAATGTAATGATGTGCATTGCCAATGATTTTGCTATTCTTTGTGCAAAATCTATTGATGACAAAGATGAAAGAAAAGCTGTGATTGAAAGTTTACACAATAGCGGCAAAGAAGTTATTGAAATCAGCGAAGACCAAAAACACCATTTTGCCGGGAATATGTTACAAGTAAATGGAACAGACGGAAAGCCTTATTTGGTGATGTCAGCCGCTGCTCATCAATCCTTAAATGAAGAACAGATTAAAAGAATTGAAAAATATTGCGAGATTATAAGCAGCTCATTAGATACAATTGAGGCATTAGGTGGCGGAAGTGCCAGGTGCATGATGGCAGAAGTATTTTTACCTAAAGCTTAATCATTCAATTCACCAATTATTAAATAATTCTCTATCATGTTAAATTTAACAGAAGAACTTAAATCACTATCATTAAAAGCGTTCAACTCATTATTTGAACAGGATTTGGATGAAAATCTTATTCAAATACAACCTACCCGAAAAGAATTTGAAGGCAGCCACACTTTGGTTTGCTTTCCGCTGGGGCGCTTCTCAAAATTAAGCCCTGAGAAAACCGCTGAGGCTATTGGAAATTTTATGAAAGAAAATTCTGATTTAGTCAGTGGGTTTAATGTAGTGAAAGGTTTTCTAAATATAGTATTTGCCGATAAGGTGTGGCTGCAACTCGCTTCTGATATATTAAATACTCCTAATTACGGATTCAAAGCCGAAACGGGTAGAGAAGTAATGGTGGAATATTCTTCTCCCAATACCAATAAACCCTTGCACTTAGGGCATTTAAGAAATAATTTCTTAGGCTATTCTGTGGCGCAAATTTTGAAAGCTAATGGAAATAAAGTCCATAAAGTGCAAATCATCAACGATAGAGGGATTCACATCTGTAAATCTATGGTGGCATGGCAGAAATTTGGTGATGAGGAAACGCCAGAATCAAGTGGAATGAAAGGCGATAAATTGGTGGGGAAATATTATGTGATTTTCGACCAGAAATATAAAGCCCAGATTGCTGAGCTAGAAGAAGCAGGTAAGACAAAAGAGGAAGCCGAGAAAGAAGCGCCCATCATGAAGGAAGCACAGGAAATGTTGCTGAAATGGGAACAAAAAGACCCTGAAACTTATGCCCTCTGGGAAAAAATGAATGGATGGGTTTATAAAGGCTTTGAAAATACTTATAAAACCATGGGAGTGGATTTTGATAAATTGTATTACGAATCCCAAACTTTCTCATTAGGGAAAGAAGAAGTACTTAGAGCAGTTGAAGAAGGAATAGCCTATAAAAAAGAAGACGGTTCTGTTTGGATTGATTTAACAGAAGATGGTTTAGATGAGAAATTATTGCTCAGAAAAGACGGAACTTCTGTTTACATGACGCAAGATATTGGAACTGCCATTTTAAGATATAGAGATTTCCCAAAAATCGAACAACAAATCTATACGGTAGGAAACGAGCAGGAATATCACTTCAAGGTGCTTTTCATTATCTTAGCTAAACTCGGATACGAATGGGCTAAAAACTGCTATCATTTATCTTACGGCATGGTAGATTTACCAACAGGTAAAATGAAATCCCGAGAAGGAACAGTGGTTGATGCCGATGATTTGATGGAAGATATGTTTGCCACTGCCAAAAGCAGAACAGATGAATTGGGGAAAATTGATGGTTTCAATGCAGAGGAAGCTCAAGAGCTATATCGTCAACTAGGTTTAGGAGCTTTGAAATATTATCTGTTAAAAGTTGATCCAGTAAAAAGAATGATGTTCAACCCTGAAGAATCTATTGATTTTCAGGGCAATACAGGTCCTTTTATTCAATATGTTCACGCCAGAATTTGTGCGATTTTAAGAAAAGCGGAGCAATTAGGAATTGAACCAAAGGTAAGCGAAAAGCTAAATTCTTTGGAGCCTACTGAAAACAATGTTTTACAGTTGATCATAGATTTCCCTAATAAAATAGAGGAAGCTGCAGCAGGATATGCTCCTTCAATTATAGCTAATTATGTGTATGAAGTAGCTAAGGCTTATAACAAATTCTATTCGGAAGTCTCTATTTTTAATGAGTCCGATCAAGAAGCATTGGCTTTCAGAATCGGTTTCTCGAAAATCGTAGCTGAAACCATTGAGAAATCCATGAACTTATTGGGAGCAGAGGTTCCTGAGAAAATGTAGAGCCAGTTGACAGTTGACAATGGGCAATTGACTTAATGGAATCGGTGCTAATTAGGTCAGTACCGTAGGTCAGACCGGACATAGAAAAAAAATAGACAGTAGACAATATGCAGTTTACAATAAGAAAAAGTAAACAAATCAGTCCATTAAAATAGGAAATGGGATTAGAACTTTTGTCTACTGAATAAGCTACAAGCTTATTATTGCCAACTGTCAATTTGTTAATAAAAGCAAGAAGTAAGAATAACCAGTATAGTCTTTAAAATTGCAAACCATGAACATTCACCTCCAAATTCTGTTTCTTTTGCTGAATTTATCTATTTTCACAACTTCAAATGAAAATGAAAAAGCTATGAGCGTATACGATTTTGAAATACAATCTTTAGAGGGTGAAATCATTAATTTTGCTGATTTCAAAGGCAAGAATATCTTAATTGTCAATACAGCAAGTGAGTGTGGATACACTCCTCAATATGCTGATTTACAAGAATTACATGAGAGTTATGGAGATAAAGTAACTGTATTAGGTTTCCCTGCGAATAATTTTGGCGGACAAGAGCCGGGCAGTGACCAACAAATCGCTCAGTTTTGTGAAAAAAACTATGGCGTAACTTTCCCTATGTTTTCCAAAATGGAAGTCGTTGGAAATAATCAACATCCGCTTTTCAAATTCTTAAAAGAACAAACTGGCAAAGAGCCCACTTGGAATTTCTGCAAGTATTTAGTTTCTGCAGATGGAGAAGACATCAGTTTTTATCCTTCTTCAGTAAATCCAGGTGAGTTAGTAGAAAAATTATAAGCATGCTCAAAAATTGGTTAGAAGCCTTTAGGCTAAGAACTTTGCCTTTGGCTTTATCATGTATTGGAATGGGCAGCTTTTTGGCTGCATTTTATGGGAATTTCAGTTTATCAGTCTGTATTTTAAGTTTGACTACTACACTATTTCTTCAAATCCTTTCCAATTTGGCGAATGATTATGGAGATAGTGTTCATGGTGCCGACAGCGCAGAAAGAGAAGGTCCACAACGAAGTGTGCAAAGAGGTAGTATCACTTCAAAAGCCATGTTTAATTCCATCATCGTTTTTGCTATCTTATCTTTCATAAGCGGTATATTATTATTGCATTTTTCAGTTGGGATTGGCAGTACTACTTTTTATATTTTCTTGGGACTAGGTTTAGCGGCTATAGCGGCAGCTATTGCTTATACCAATGGCAAAAAACCTTATGGATACAGTGGATTAGGTGATATTTCAGTATTCCTGTTTTTTGGTATAGTGGGCGTTTGCGGAACCTATTTCCTACATGCTGAGAGTTTTGAGCCATTAATTTTATTACCTGCTGCAAGCTGTGGATTGTTTGCCACAGGAGTTTTGAATGTGAATAATATCAGAGATATCAAATCAGATAAAGCTGCTGGAAAAAATAGCATACCAGTAAGAATAGGCAAACAAAAGGCTAAAATTTATCACGCTACGATTATCATCACTGCTTTATTAGCTGCAGTTGTTTTTTTACTCTTAACTAAAAACTACAGAACTATATTTTATCTAGTTCTATGTTATTTCTTTTTCGGAAAGCATTTAATGAATATTTTTAAAGCAGAAAGTTCAAAAGAATTTGATCCACAGCTTAAAATTTTAGCGCTACTAACTTTATTATTTGTAGTCTTATTTGGCATTTCTATTTTAGAACTATAAAACCATATTTTATAGTACTTTCCCCATCATTTTAGGATAAGATTCGTATATTTAATTGAACAATAATCGAAAACTATATCACTATGAAAAAAATATTGGTTCCAACCGACTTTTCAGAACAGGCTAATCATGCCCTAAAGTTAGCAGTAGAGATTTCCAAAAAGACAGATGCTGAATTAGTTCTATTGCATGTAGTAGAAATTCCTGGACAAACCTCTTTCAACACTATGGGAGAAGCCACCAATGTAGATGGAATGGAGGGAGTATTTGTGATGAAAATGATTGAACAAGGCAAGAAAAAACTGAAAAGTCTTAAAGAAGATGATCTGTTAGAAGGTGTTAATCTTAATACTGAATTAAAGGCTGGAAATACCTATTATAATATTGCAAATATTATCAATGAATATGAGCCTGAATTAGTAGTGATGGGAACTAGCGGTAGTAGCGGAGTAGATGAAATCTTAATTGGTTCAAATGCTGAAAAAGTAGTTAGAAACGCTAAATGTCCCGTTCTTACTTTGAAAGAAGAAATAAGTTTAGCCAATATTGATAATATTGCATTTGCTACATCATTAAAAAATGATGACAAAGAATTAGCCGCAAAAATGAAAGAGATTGCACATCTTTCTTATGCTAAGATTCACCTTTTGAAAATAAACACTCCGAATAACTTCGAATCTTCAACTACCACCTACAAGCGAATGGATGAGTATATGAAAAATAATGGCTTGGAAGCTGAAAAACATATTCATAATGGCATAAATGAAGAAGAAGGTATTTTAGAGTTTGCTAAAGAGAACAAAATTGACTTGATAGCAATGGGAACCCATGGCAGAAAAGGCTTGATGCATTTATTAAGTGGAAGTATAGCAGAAGATGTGGTAAACCATTCTAAAAGACCAGTATTAACATTTAAATTGGCTGATTAACATCAACAATCTTTCTAATTTCACCTGTTTTCAAGTCATGAAAACAGGTGTTTTTTTTTTGTATGGTTTGGTGTTAATTTAAAATCTTCAATTTGACTATTGCCAAATTATCTCCCTCCTCAAAATTATCTATCCTATCTAACAATTCATTATTCAAATCACTTTGGCTAGAAATTAAAACATTATCATTATTTAATATTTCATTCTGCATTTCTAAACTAATACTATAATAAGCATAATTTTCATCTATTATTAAAGGCCTATGGTGGTATTTGATTTTCTCATTATTTTTTACACCAAATAAATCATTCTCAATTCTATTAAATACCATTGCTTTATTGCTATTCAAATCCACATAGAAATGAAGTGAATTACCGCTTTGATTAGCGGAAGCAAATAATATATCACCGTTTAAATGTTGGTTTGAGAAACCATATACATTCCCACTCTTTTGCATACTCATACTAAACTCCCTAATATCTCCGTATTCCTTATTTAAGTCTTCTTCAGGAATTGTATAGCTCCCAAAATCAAAAAACATTGAATCAATAATTGTGCTTTCATTGATTTTGTAGATATATGGGTTGTAAGCATGAGAAAAATAAGCTGGGTTTTTATTGAAGTTCCTAGCTTCTATAAAATTCATAAAAGCAGCCTTTTTATGATCTATTGGAATAAATTTTTTAGTTATTTCACCTTTATTTTTATTAAACACAATCAATTGATGATCATAGCTGCCAGCATAAAAATTACCTCCAAATAAAAAGTAATCATCACCATTTAAACTCATGAAATTTTGAGCTTTTTGTAGCAATTCATTTTGATAGACAGAAAGTAAATCCCCATTAAGATTAAAGCTTAGGATTTTTCCAGACTTACCATC
>QNXU01000228.1 GCA_003973485.1 Bacteroidota bacterium
TTACCTTCTTCATCCAAAATCTTCATATCCGTACTTGGTGTTGGCATACCAATAGTTCCAATTCTTTCGGTTCCATCCAAAGGATTTACACTTAGTACAGGAGAAGTTTCACTTAATCCGTATCCTTCTACCAACGGACCTCCCGTTAAATCTTTCCATTTTTCGGCCACAGCTCTTTGAACAGCCATACCACCACCTATAGAGCCTTTCAGATGAGAGAAATCCACCTCTTTAATATTAGGTTGATTTAATAAGCCATTGAATAAGGTGTTCACTCCAGTCATTAAAGTAAATGGATGCTTTTTCAACTCTTTAATAAAAGCAGGCATATCCCTAGGGTTGGTAATCAAAATGCTTTTTGCTCCAATGCTAAACATTAAAATTCCATTTACCGCAAGGGCAAAAATATGATAAAGCGGAAGTGCTGTAATCATTTGCTCTTGTAAACCCTCTGTAAATAAAGGCTTAAACCATTCTTTGGTTTGCATAGTATGCGCCACTAAATTTCTGTGCGATAATTGCGCTCCTTTACTTACACCTGTTGTTCCACCTGTATATTGTAAAAATGCCAGATCAGAAGGTTCAATTTCAGGCTTTTTGAAACTATGTTTTTTACCTTTCTTTATTACATCCTTCCATTTAACAGCGGTTGGTAAATTATAGCTAGGCACCATCTTTTTGATATTCTTCACTACGAAATTGACAATGCTGCCTTTCAATCCGCCTAGCATATCTCCCAATTGAGTGACGATTACGGTTTTGATTTCAGTTTCATCTAAAATTTTATCCAGATTGCTAGCGAAGTTGGCTACAATAACAATGGCTTTTGCACCTGAATCTTTAAACTGATGCGCCATCTCACGAGCTGTATAAAGTGGATTAGTCCCCACCACGATTACACCAGCTTTCAAAGCACCTATCATAGCAATTGGGTATTGCAAACAGTTTGGCATTTGAATAGCCATTCTATCGCCTTTTTTCAAACCTGCCTCATTTTGCAAATAAGCCGCAAAATTATTTGATAATTCATCCACCTCAGCATAAGTCAACACTTTCCCCATGTTTTCATAAGCTTCATTACTGCCATGCTTTTGGAAGATTTCTTCAAATAATTCGGGAAGGTTTTTATATTGGTCAGGGTTTATCTCTCTCGGTACTCCTTTCGGATAATGATTGTACCATGGAAAATCGCTCATAGTCGTATATTTAGTTTCAATTTAATCGTTTCGAATCGGAAATTAATAAAAAATATTATTCTTCCATAGAGCTATTTGATACAACATTCATACAGGTGTGTTTAATTTAGCGAAATTATCTGTAAATCAATGGATTAGAATTTTATGTTTAAGGTAGTAAGTTTTATGTTATAAGCATTAAAGAGTAATGAGCGCAATCCACACTAAAACACCTCACTGGTTCAAGCGTCCGCTTGGACCACTCTTCGCTATATAATACAAGCTTTTTTTTATTTTGTTGGGCTTCATTACCAAGTAAGCCGACTTTTATTCGTTTGCAGAATAAGCACAAGCGGATGCTTGCGCTATTGCAGGAGGCTAAGGATCGCAAATGGCGCAAGCATCCGCTTGTGACAAACTCAAGAATTACAGCCTGTAGTGATATACGCTGCACAAAAAAACAAGTGTTTGGCAAAATGATATGGAATGTAATCCAAGCGGACGCTTGAACCATTGCTAGGTATTTAGACAAACTTCCAACTTCCCACCTCTATCTTCCATCCCAAACCCTACAGACTTCTCAACGTACACAAAACCAATAACAAAAATCTATAAATCTATCACTAAAAAATATAGGATTTTGATAACATAAGCGCACAAAATATGTTAGCTTTGTACCTTAATTGAAATTAGTCTAAATAATTCATATATGAGTAAAGACGATCAAATACTGGAAGAATTTGCCTCTAAGGAATATGAGCATGGTTGGACAGTAGATTTTGAAGCAGACTCAGCTCCTCCGGGGCTAAACGAAGATATAGTACGTTTTATCTCTGCAAAAAAAGAAGAGCCAGAATGGCTTTTAGAGTGGAGATTGAAAGCTTACAGAAATTGGAGAAAAATGACAGAGCCTAAATGGGCTAATGTACATTATCCTAAACCCGATTTCGAAAACATTATATACTACTCTGCTCCTAAGCCTAAGGATAAGCCAAAAAGCTTAGATGAAGTAGATCCTGAAATGAGAAAAACCTTTGAAAGACTTGGGATTTCTCTAACCGAACAGAAAAGATTAACTGGAGTTGCAGTAGACGCTGTAATGGATTCAGTTTCTGTTGGAACTACCTTTAAGAAACAATTAGCTGAATTAGGAATCATATTTTGCTCATTCAGTGAGGCGGTTAAAGAACATCCTGAATTGGTGAAAAAATACATCGGTTCTGTTGTTCCTTCAAACGATAACTTTTATGCTGCTTTAAATTCAGCAGTATTTTCTGATGGCTCATTTTGCTATATCCCAAAAGGAGTGAGATGTCCCGTTGAACTTTCAACTTATTTTAGAATAAATGCTGCCAATACGGGTCAATTCGAAAGAACATTGATCGTGGCAGAAGATGATTCTTATGTAAGTTACTTGGAAGGATGTACTGCTCCAATGCGTGATGAAAATCAATTGCATGCCGCAGTTGTAGAGATTTACGCAGCTAAAAATGCCGAAGTAAAATATTCAACTGTCCAAAACTGGTATCCAGGTGATAAGAACGGTAAAGGTGGAATTTACAACTTTGTGACCAAAAGAGGGATTTGTGCAGGTGATTACGCCAAAATCTCATGGACACAAGTTGAGACCGGTTCTGCAGTCACTTGGAAATATCCTAGTTGTATCTTAAAAGGAGACTATTCTCAAGGTGAGTTTTATTCTGTTGCTGTGACTAATAATATGCAACAAGCCGATACAGGTACTAAAATGATTCACATTGGTAAAAACACCAAAAGTAGAATCGTTTCTAAAGGTGTTTCTGGTGGAAAAAGTCAAAACTCTTATAGAGGATTGGTTGAAATCCATAAAAGAGCTGAGAATTCAAGAAACTTCTCTCAATGTGATTCCTTATTAATGGGAGACAAATGTGGTGCACATACTTTTCCTTATATAGAAATCAAAAACAAATCTTCTCAGGTAGAACATGAGGCCACCACTTCAAAAATTGGTGAAGACCAGATTTTCTACTGTCAGCAGAGAGGAATTGATGAGGAAAGCGCAGTGGCATTAATTGTAAATGGCTATTGTAAAGAAGTATTAAACAATTTACCAATGGAATTTGCGGTTGAGGCTCAGAAATTATTAGCCTTGACTTTAGAGGGTTCTGTTGGGTAAATAGTAGTGAGTGGTGAGTATTGAATACTCAGTATTGAGATGATGGTCGGTGTGCCACCGACCATGGTAAAACCTGCTCCCCGGTCGGTGGCACACCGACTGGAACAGAAAGGAATAGAAATAAAAGAAGAATAATTTTTAGAAATAAGCATATATCATAATGTTATCAATTAAAAATTTACATGCCTCAATTGAAGGCAAAGAAATATTAAAAGGCATCAACTTGGAAGTAAAGCCAGGTGAGGTTCATGCTATCATGGGACCAAATGGTTCTGGTAAAAGTACTTTGGCTTCTGTTTTAGCTGGAAGAGAAGATTATGAAGTAAGCTCTGGTGAAATTTCTTTCAATGGAAAAGATTTGTTGGAATTAGAGGCTGACGAAAGAGCTAAAGAAGGCGTTTTCTTGGCATTTCAGTATCCAATTGAAATTCCAGGTGTTACGACTACTAATTTCATGAAAACGGCTTTAAATAAAATCCGTGAGCATAAAGGATTAGAGCCATTAGATGCGGTTTCTTTCTTAGGCATGATGAAAGAAAAAATGAAATTGGTTGAAATCGACCAAGCTTTATTAAGCCGTTCTTTAAATGAAGGTTTCTCTGGTGGGGAAAAGAAAAGAAATGAAATTTTCCAAATGGCTATGTTAGAGCCTACCCTATCTATCTTAGATGAAACTGATTCAGGATTGGATATTGATGCTTTGAGAATTGTAGCGAATGGCGTTAATAAGCTGAAAAATGATGACAATGCCACGATAGTGGTAACACACTATCAAAGATTATTGGATTACATCGTTCCAGATTTCGTTCATGTTTTATTTAATGGTAAAATCGTTAAAACAGGCGGAAAAGAGCTAGCTCATGAATTAGAAGCTAAAGGATACGATTGGATTAAGGAAGAAGCAAGCATTGCATAATTTTAATCAGCAATACATTATGAGTAAATTGATTAAAGAAGATATAGATAAATTTTTCATCGGGCAATTTGAAGCTTTTGAAAACTCTTTAAATGGAGAAAGTAAAAAGCCATTGCACGCAAAAAGAAAACAAGCCATTGATAACTTCAAAGCGCTTGGCTTTCCGCATGCAAAGCATGAAGAATATAAATACAGTAATATAGCCAAGATTTTTGGCAAGCTTTTTAATGTTGAAAACCTGTCAGATGATAGCTTTTCATTAAGCTTAGATGAAGCTTCTAAGTACTTTATTCCTGAGTTGGATGCCATTCGTTTAGTGTTTGTAAATGGAGTATTGGATAACAAATTATCTGATATGGATACGCTTCCGAAAGGGGTACACATCCAAGCTATCAAAACTGCAGCGGATGATTATGCTGAAGATTTTGAGAAACATTTCAATACACACGAAATCGAAGGCGCTGATAATTTTTCTGAATTAAACACAGCTTTCACCAATGGTGGAATATTTGTTAAAATAGATGCCAATGCGGTCGTGGAAACTCCAATTGCTTGCTATTATTTTAACGATGCTAAAAATGCGGATGTGATCAGCCAGCCAAGAAATTTGGTCATTGCTGAGAAAAACAGCCAAGCTTCATTAATTGAGTCTTATGTTACTTTAGGTGAAAATACAAGTTTCACCAATGCAGTGACTGAAATTGTGGTAGAAGATGATTCCATTTTCAATTACTACAAATATCAGAACGAATCTAATCAGGCTATTCAAGTTGGGGCTACTATGGTGCATCAATTAGGAAAGTCTGTTTTCAATGGTGTGACTTTAAGTTTAAACGGAGCTATGCTTCGAAATAACTTAAATATTGCCATTCACAAAGAGCATTCTGAAACCAATATGTATGGATTGTATTTATTGGATGGAAAAACTCATGTTGACAATCACACCGTTGTAGACCACAAAGTACCAAATTGCGAAAGTAATGAGATGTACAAAGGCATTTTGGATGGTCAATCTAGAGGAATTTTCAATGGTAAAATATTTGTAAGGCAAGATGCTCAGAAAACGAATGCATTTCAATCGAATAGAAATGTAGTGCTTTCTGATGATGCTGAGGTAGATACAAAACCACAATTAGAGATTTGGGCGGATGATGTGCAATGTTCACACGGCTGTACTGTGGGGCAACTAGATACAGACCAATTATTCTACTTAAGAGCGAGAGGAATTGACAAGCAAACTGCAAAATCAATGTTATTGAATGCATTTGCTTCTGATGTTTTAAGTAACATTAAAATTGAAGCTTTCAGAACGCTGATAGAAAATAAAATTAATGAACGTCTTTAAAAACTTTATTAAGTAAAAATATCCACATTTTATAGAGGATAATATAACTTGATTAGTTTAAGGATTTTTTGCATGAATTGATTATAAATAAGGTCGCTCCTACGGAGCTTCTTTAGCCATTTTGTATGATAATTACCATAACACAGCCCCTCTGGGGCTGAATTAAAGTAAGTAAAGATTTGTAAAGTGACCTTAATTTATATCTGTTATTTGATCTTTTAGTAAAAATTAAAATACAATAATATTGTAAGTCCCATAGGGACGAACTTATGGTAACAAAAATATAAACATATTAGCAAGCTCCGTAGGAGCGACCTTATATCCTTACCTAAACATTTTAGGACTTCAAAATACATGAAACTACAAATGATAGGTTTACAGGAATGTAAAACTAGTCTTTGTTGTTAAAGACAATATTATAAATATAAAGAATATGAGCACAGCAGTAGCACCAGAATTGGATATTCAAAAAATCAGAAAAGACTTCCCCATCCTTGAGCAAAAGGTGAATGGAAAGCCTTTGATTTATTTTGATAATGCTGCTACCACTCAAAAGCCTAAGCAGGTAATTGATGCTATCTCTGAATATTATGAAGGTTATAATGCCAATATTCATAGAGGTTTACATTCGCTTGCTGAAAAAGCAACAACTGCCTTTGAAGATAGCCGGAAGATTTTTCAAAAGTTCATCAATGCAGCTGAAGTAGAAGAAGTGATTTTTACTAAAGGAACTACGGATGGAATCAATCTAATAGCAAATGCTTACGGTAGAAAATTTCTTCAAGAGGGTGATGAAATTTTAATCACTGCCATGGAGCACCATTCGAACATAGTGCCTTGGCAAATAATAGCTGAAGAAAAAGGTGCCTTTTTGAAGGTGGTTCCTGTAAATACTAAAGGCGAAATTTCACTTGATGATGTTGAGCAACTTATTACAGATAAAACTAAAATTGTATCTGTCGTTTATGCTTCCAACTCATTAGGCACAGTTAATCCTGTAAAAGAAATTGCAAAATTAGCGCATGCTAAAAATGCCATAATGGTGGTAGATGGCGCACAGGCTTCTTCACATTGCGTGGTAGATGTGCAAGATTTGGATTGCGATTTTTATGCAACTTCAGGTCATAAAATGTATGGGCCAACTGGCTGTGGAATTCTTTACGGCAAAAGAGCTATTTTAGAAGAAATGACGCCTTATCAAGGTGGTGGAGAAATGATTCATAATGTAAGTTTCGATAAAACCACTTATAATGACATTCCATACAAATTTGAAGCCGGCACACCTAATATTGCTGATGTTGTAGCCTTAAAACATGCTGCAGAATACATTGATGCAATTGGAAAGGATAATATTATGGCGCATGAACAGGCATTGACGCAACATGCTCATGAAAGATTATCGGAAGTACCAGGAATTAATTTCTATGGAACTGCAGCAGAAAAAGTAAGCGTAGTTTCTTTTACTATCGATAATGTGCACCCTTATGATGCAGGCATGATGTTGGATGCCAAAGGAATTGCAGTGAGAACGGGACATCATTGTACGCAACCTTTAATGGATCATTTCGGAATAGAAGGAACAATTAGGGCTTCCTTCTCTGTTTACAATACAATAGAAGAAATCAACTTTTTTGCAGATTCTTTAAAAGATATAGTAGCAAAATTTAGCTAAAAATTAGTCAATGGCTGATAATACAATCAACACAAAACAAGACGAAATTATTGAAAAGTTTTCCATGTTGGATGGTGACATGGAAATGATGATAGGTTATTTGATGGAGCTTGGTGAAAAACTTCCTGAAATGCCAGAATCATTAAAAACTGAAGATAATATCGTGAAGGGTTGCCAGTCTAAAGTATGGCTGACTGCCGATGAGAATGCAGGAAAACTTCATTTTCAAGCAGATAGCAATACAGCGATAACAAAAGGATTGGTGAGTCTTTTAGTTTCTATTTTGAACAATGGAAGAATAGATGACATATTAAATGCTGATTTATATTTTGTGCATAAAATCGGCATGAACCGTTTTATAGGAACGCAAAGGTCAAATGGTTTTTTATCGATGATAAAACAAATCAAAATGTATGCCTTGGCGTATAAAACAAAATTAGAAAACGAAGCTTAAATTGAAGCATTATGGCAGAAGAAACAAAATTTGAAAAGAAAACAGAAGTTCCCAATTTAAGAGATAAAGTGCTGGAAGCCATCAAGTCAGTTTATGACCCTGAAATTCCAGTAGATATTTACGAGTTGGGCTTGATATATGAAGTAAATGTATATCCTGTTAATAATGTATATATCCTAATGACTTTAACTTCTCCCTCCTGCCCTGCTGCGGAAGAAATTCCAAGTGAGGTGGAAATGAAGGTAAAGTCTATTGAGGGAGTAAGTGATGTGAAAGTAGAATTGACTTTTGATCCGCCATATTCTCAAGAAATGATGAGTGAGGCAGCTAAGTTGGAATTGGGCTTTATGTAAGCCCCCTAATCCGCCAACTGGCGGAGAATTAGGAAGTAGGAAGATGGGTGTAGGATGAGGGATGTAGGACCATTAGGTCAGTACCGAAGGTCAGACCGGAAGTAGTTTTAAATTGAAATAAGTAGTTGGGAGTTGGAAGATGGAAGTGGGAAGTTGAATTGGTGTGGTAGAAAATAGATACTTTTCTGTGTCCTTCCGTGCCTTCTGTGAGAAAAAGAGAAGTTAGAAGA
>QNXU01000297.1 GCA_003973485.1 Bacteroidota bacterium
TGTATTTTTGATTTAATGAAATGAGCATAAATCTAGATTCACTAATATTAACAAAGGGATAGCTTGCCTGCCTCTGGCAGGAATAGATTTGATGCGAATTCTCCCAAAGGATCCCTTTGGGGCATCCTGGTAAATAAGGGACAAATTGTGAATGTTGAAAGTAAATACAATATATGTGAAACTATTAACCGACCAAATCTACCATGTTTATAATCAAGGGAATAACAAGGAGTTCATATTCAAAGACCATGAAGATTATATTTCTTTTTTGAGAAGAGTTCGAGAAAGGGTATTTCCAAATACAGAGATTCTCAGTTATTGTTTAATGCCCAATCATTACCACTTTTTAATTTATACAAATCAGAAGTCTATAGAACCTGTTAAATTAGGTTTGTTAGAAAGTCAAGTACTGAAAAATTGCTTTAGATTACTAAATAGTAGATATTCTACTGAATACAATAATAAATATAGTCGTACTGGCTCATTATTTAGACAAAAAACAAAATTTAAAATCCTTGAGAATCGAAAAGACAATTATCCTTTTATATGCTTTAACTACATTCATCAGAATCCTTTAAAAGCTGGTTTAGTTAAGAAAATGGAAGATTGGAAATATTCTTCTTTTCAAGATTGTTTAGGATAAGAAAAGGGACGCTTTGCAATTTTGATTTGGCTGAACAATTGATTGATATTCAAAAAGATGATTTTTACAAAACTTCTTATTCCGTTATCAATGAAAAATTAGCGGATAAGCTATATTAGTTCTGGTAGCATATTTTGTAGAAATAATGCCGGTCTGACCTTCGGTACTGACCTAATCGAGTGCTTTAGTCAGACTTAATAATTGTTTACTACTCAACTGAATCTGTGAACCTATCCCCTTCAAGGGGGTTATAGGGGTGTTGTTAGAAATAACTGAGTTAGATATTGATATTGGTAAGTAATATTTAGATACTGATGGGTATGGATGTCTTAAACTCCGTTTCTTTTTCTTTGGAGGAGTAGTTCAAGGAAATATCACCATTTAGTTTTTTGGTGATAATTTTGCAAATATATAATCCTAAACCAGGACCTTTAGGCAATTCAGAGCCTACATAAAATAGATCAAATATATTCTCTTGCTGTTCTTTTTTAATTCCAATACCATTGTCTTTAACGCTGATAACCAGATCCTTATCAACTAATTCAATGCTTACTTTAACCCATTTCTTTAATTTCAAAGGATCATAGAAACGGACAGCATTTCCAATTAAATTCTTTAAAATCAAGTGAAGTGAACTTGGGTCAATTTGAACTTTGTCCTTTACAGTATTATTAACTTCTATGGAAACATTATCAAGATTCTCCTCTCCTTTCAATCTCTCAAAAACGGTTTCCAAGATCATTTCAATATCAATCTTCTGAGGAGTGATTGGTCTGGCGCTAATTTCATATACATTGCTCAATCTTTTCAACATGCTATCCATGTGATTAGCGGAATGATTTAAATGCTTTAAATGATCAGATATATCATTATTCTGGTCATATTCCATTTGAATCAATTGACTTAAGCCTTTAAATCTTGCAATAGGCCCTCTTAAATCGTGTGCAGATTTGTAAATGAATTCATCAAGCTCTTTATTTTTCTCTAATAAAAGGTTATTCGATATTGAAAGTTCTTTAGTCCGCTCTTGAACTTGCTGATCAAGATTTCTAGCAATCCCCATCAATTTCTTATTCTGACCTTGAATAATTCTTTTCGCTTGTTCTAGTTTGCTTCTTTCATGATCCAACAACTCATTTTGTGATTGGATTTCTTCAAAAGCTTCTCTTAGGTCTCTATTTTTGACTAATAAATCTTGCTGAGCGGTTTCAATTTCTTCCTTTTGATCCTGAATTAATTCTAAAGCTTCTTTATAAGCCTCATTTTGCTCTCTTAATTGTTGGTGTTTTTGCTCTAAAGTTTTGGTTCTATCTTTAACTAGATTCTCTAAATAATCATTATGTCTTTTAATTCTCTTTGATCCTACATTAACAAAACTAAATGCAATTCCGAATATTCCTAGTCCTAATAAAGAAATAGATAAAGCTTCAAATATATTTGAAAGGTTTTCATCCTCAATACTAAATAAATAATTGAGCATGCTTGCATTTTGTGATGCAAATATTGGATCAACTGCCGCTTCAATTGGCATGACAGCCAACAAAAGCAAGGAACTAATCAAAGTAAGAATAATAGAATAGTTTAAATAATTTTTCACAAACACCTGTCTAATTATAGTACTATTAAAGATAAAAAGTTTAATAGTTTTGAATAAAAATGTAAAACCTTTAATAATCAGTCGTTTACACTTACTTTATTCAAGTGACAATTTAACAAAATAATAACTTTAAAAACAAGAAATACTTATATAAAATATTAAACTTAATTAGATGTTGAAACATTTAACGAGTTATGAAACGGTCACTTTAAAGGCTAGACTACTGAAAATAAACAAATTAGAAATTGGACATAAAAAAAAACCGACCTCAAGTTTTTCACTTTTAAATCGGTTTTATAATTTAATCTGTTATAATAATGTAAGAAATAATCTGGAATTAAATTATTTTCCAAATGGATTAAAGCCAGCTAATCCTCTTTTGCTTCCGCTCATTTTATTCATGGTCTTCATCATCTTACGCATATCCTTAAACTGTTTTAGCAGATTATTGATTTCTTGCACTGAAGTACCACTTCCTTCTGCAATTCTTTTCTTTCTACTTGCATTCATTAATTCAGGATTGCTTCGTTCTTCATAAGTCATAGAACGAATAATGGCTTCAACGGGCTTAAAGGCATCATCATCAATGTCTAAATCCTTGATTTGCTTTCCCATTCCTGGTAACATTCCCAATAGGTCTTTTACATTCCCCATTTTCTTGATTTGCTGCAGTTGTGAAAGGAAATCTTCAAAATCAAACTGGTTTTTTCTTATTTTCTTGGAAAGTCGATTGGTTTCTTCCTGATCGAAAGATTCTTGTGCCTTCTCAACCAAAGAAACCACATCACCCATACCCAATATCCTTTGAGCCATCCTATCTGGGTAGAAAAGATCAATAGCTTCCATTTTTTCTCCACTACTGATAAACTTGATAGGCTTCTCCACTACTGTTCTAATGGATAAGGCAGCACCACCACGCGTATCACCATCTAATTTGGTCAATACTACTCCATCAAAATCAAGTTGTTCATTAAAGGTCTTAGCAGTGTTTACCGCATCTTGACCCGTCATGGAGTCTACAACAAATAATGTTTCAGAAGGATTAAGCTCTTTTTTCAAGCTAGAGATCTCCTTCATCATGACTTCATCTACTGCCAAACGACCTGCAGTATCGACTATCACAATGCTTTTGCCATTATCCTTGGCGTATTTTATCGCATTTTTTGCAATTTTAACCGCATCTTTATTTTCAGGTTCTGCATATACGTCTACTCCTATCTGCTCACCTAATACTTTCAGCTGATCAATTGCAGCAGGTCTATAGATATCGCAAGCCGCTAAAAGGACTTGTTTTCCTTGTTTTTTTAATTTGTTGGCTAATTTTCCTGAGAAGGTAGTTTTACCAGAACCTTGAAGACCAGAGATTAATATAGTGGATGGTGATCCTTCTGTATTGATATCCACTTGCTTCTCTCCCATCATTTTGGCTAACTCTTCCTGAGTAATTTTCACCAAAAGTTGGCCTGGAGAAACCGAAATCAAGACATCTCGACCTAAAGCTTCTTCTTTAATTTTGTCTGTAACATCTTTAGCCACTTTGAAATTTACATCGGCATCTACCAATGCTCTTCTGATTTCTTTTACAGTGGTGGCTACGTTTACTTCCGTTATTTGTCCCTGACCTTTCAGGGTTTTAAAAGCACGATCTAATTTATAACTGAGATTATCGAACATATTTTATATGGATTCTTAAATTAAATTACACAAAAGCTATTCATTTGATTCTGATATTCAAGTAAGAAACTAATGTTCCTCATGTAATTGCCTAATAGGCTCTATTTAAATGATAAAATTTTGGGCAAAAGTAAGGAATTTATTGTTCTATTCCGAAGAAATTAACTGCGGAGTTTTTCTGAGAATTTCAGAAAGAGCAGGGACAGCCAAAGGCTGTTTTTTTTAACCACAAAGTGGCACAAAGAATATCACAAAGTTACACTGAGATCTACACGAAAAAATAATCAAGGTGAATTGTGAGATAAGCAAATTGCTTTTTAGTCGAATTTATAGAATAATTCAGTAATCAATCAACAGTTTTTGCTATCACTTTGTGTTCGTTGTGTAAAACTTCGTGCAACCCTGTGGTTAAAGTAGTGTAGCCTCCGGCTACCTCTTTTGTTTTATTCGCAGTATTGTTGACGGGCTTTAATTCCTTTTTCTTCTTCTAATTCTTGGGATTTTTGATAGGCTTCACATGCTTTATCAAAATCACCTGATAATCGGTAAGCTTCTCCCCTATAGTAATTTAATGAAGCTAAATCACTTTTACGTTTATATGCATTTTCAAATTGACGAATGGCTTCTTTATAATCTTTTTGTTTTAATGCCAATATCCCTAAATTTCTATAGACATAAGGATTTTTCTCATCCCTTACAATGCTTTTTCTTAAATCAGTATAAGCTTGTTCATACTTACCCAAAAAAGTTAAGATATAACCTTTATTATTAAGAAAATAAGGTTGACCAGGTTGTAAATTCAGTGCTTCATTTACTGATTCCAATGCAGACTCATATAATTCCTGTTCGGATTGAATTAATGCCAATAAATTCCATGCATTCGCTTCTTCCGGATTTAGCTTCAGAGCATTTTCAAGATGTTTAACAGCTGATTCATTATTTTTTTGATAATAATCAACCGCTGCCAGATTAGTATGAATTTCAGCATTTAAACTATCTAAGTGCAAAGCTTTTTCAAATGAAGATTTAGCTTCAGGATATTTTTCTAAACCCACTAAAGCTAATCCATGTGCTATATGTGCAAAAGCCGAATCTTGATATTGTTTCAAAACAGGTTCCAGATCATCCAGTGCTCTATAATATTCTCCTGTTTGATAGAAGGCATTGCTTCTATTGTAATAAGCTCTAGTATAATCTGGTTTAAACTGAATAGCCTTATTGAAAGCCTGTACTGCCTCATAAGGATGTCCATTTTGATAATTCGCTACTCCCAATCCATTCCAAGCTGAAGCATTTTCTTGATTGATATCAATTGCACTTTCAAAATAGCTGAGTGCTTGTTTCTCTTGTCCCTGATCTAGCGATTGATAGCCTTTTTGAATTAAACTTTCTTGCCTTTGCTCTTTATTTGAGCATGCGAATAAGACAGGAATAAGCAGAAATAGTATTAAATTTTTCATTGGTGAAGCTTCATCTTGTAACATGGGTGGAAAATTGCAGCTTTTGCTTGAAACAAAAAAGCACAGACCAAAAAATCCGTGCCTTTGTTAACATTAAACTAAGTTAAACTAAACTATATTAAATTAAAAATCTTCTCCACCACCTTCATAATCACCACCTTCTCTTTCTTTATTTCTTTTATTAGAATTAATTCTATAATCAAATGAAAGCGTTACGGTTGTAGTTCTCCATTGAAATTCCGATTCATAATAGAAATCCTCACCTGAAGTTGTGGTTCTCCATTTTCTAGAATTTAATAAATCTCTGACATTCAATGCCAATGTCCCTTTCTTATCCAACACATCCTTACTAAATCCTAAATCCACCATATAAAAAGCTTTTCTAGTCCCTTGAGTCGTCTGTTGTGGTGCTCGGTAAAATGCACTTAATTGAAAATTAAAATCATTGCTAAAGCTCATTTGGGAAGTAGCTCTTCCTGATGCTGTAAAGGTTTCTGCTTGAAAAACTTGTTCATCTACTACACCATAAGTTTCTGAATAAAAAACATTTAAGTTTCCATTTAATCGCCACCAATCATTCAAATCATGAGAGTAATTATTTTCAATCCCAACAGAATTTCTTTCTGCTAAATTTTGAGGTTGAGCATAGGTCACACCATCAATTACGGTATTTATTCTTTCGGTTACACCTGTTGTTCTTCTATAATACAACCCACTGTAAAGTGTAGCATCATTGAAATTATTTACCAATCCAACTTCATAGGAATCTGTAAATTCTGGATTCAGATTTGGATTACCAATTCTTATGTTTCTATCATCATTAAAATTGGAAAAAGGATTTAAAGACCTGAAGCCTGGGCGGTCAAATCTTCTACTATAACTCGCTTGCAAAGAATGTAACTTACTAAATTCATAAGTCATAAAAACACTAGGAAATAGATTTAAGTAATCTCTTGCATTAGTTGTATCAACAGGAGATTTTAAGCGAGTTGTGATATCGGTTAGCTCTGCTCTTAATCCAAGTTGGTAAGTGAACTTATTGAATTCACTATTATAAATGGCATATAGCGCATGAACGTTTTCATTATAAATGAAATCATTGGTAAAATCGCTTAAAACACTATCTGCTTCTTGTCCTTCAATGTCCTGAGTTACTTCATATTCATTGGTTATAGTTCTTAGTGTACTTCTCCAACCCGTTTCAAAAGACCTATTCTCACCAATAGGCTTAACATAATTGGCTTGCATTAATATATTTTCTGAAAACTCGTCAATTAGAGACCTCTGTTGAATACTATCAACAAATTGATTTTGAGAAATTACAAATCTTTCATTTCTTAAATCAGAATCCTCTGTTTCCGTATTATTTCGATATTGAAAATCTGCAGTAAATTTATGGTCATCATTACCTCCAAAAGTTTTAGTGAAGTTTAATTCATATTCCAATACTTCTTCATCTTCTTTTTCATCTTGAATTCTAACAGAACGTCTAATCAATTCACGTGTATTCCTGTCAATGCCATTATAATCATCATAATAGTTATAGCTTAAATTATTTTCATCGGATATTCTATACAAAAAGGAACCTGTTAAAGTAGTACTTTCATTGAAGCTATAATCTAATCCAAGTCGGGCATTTTGGGAGATACCGCTTCTTTCTCTTTGCCTGTCAACAAATGTAGAATAAGTAGTATCTTCAGGGGTAAATTCTTGATCTATATAACCACCACCAAAATTTTCTCGGTAGGTTATCCCATAAGCACCAAAAAGATTAATGTTGCCTTTTCTGTAATTAACATTACTATTTACACCACCAATAATAGGATATCCCAGATTTGTACTAACACTACCGTTAAACCCACCCTTTTTCTCTTTCTTCATGATGATATTAATAATTCCAGCATTTCCCTCGGCCTCATATCTTGCTGATGGATTGGTTATTACCTCTACCCTTTCAATTTGATCTGCTTGGATTTGTCTTAAAGCAGAACCACCACTAATTCCAACTAACCCAGATGGTCTTCCATCAATTAATATTCGAACATTTCCGCTTCCTCTTAAGGAAACATTTCCTTCAATGTCTACCGTTACACTAGGTAGGTTGTCCAATAAAGATTCTGCGTTACTACCTATATTACTCAGGTCTTCACTTACATTGAAAACCCTTTTATCCAATTTCATTTCCATTTGAGGTCTCTTGGCTACAACTTCAACCTCTGATAATTGATTGACATCTTCACTTAATTCAATAGTACCTAAATCTATATTTTGTTGATTAGCATTTAGTTTTCTATTAATTGTTTGATAGGAAATAAACTGAATTCTTAATGTATATTCTCCATTATCCACCTGTAGTTGAAAAACTCCTGATTCAGGTGTAACCGTACCAGTTACTAATTTATCATTACTGTCAAATACACTAACATTCGCATAAGCTAGAGGTTCTTTAGTTTTACCATCCACAAGCTTACCACTTACGGTTGTACTTTGTGCCCATAAGGCTTGAGAGCTTATACTCAACAGAATAAGAACAAATATTTTCAGAATAATTTTACTTGTATTGAACATTTTTTTGCTTTTCAATCTTTATTTAACTCAAAATTACCATCCAATTCTGAAGAAAATTTGAATTTTCATCATATTGAAAAAAATTAATGTAGCTACAAGTAATTTTTAAAGCAGAATGTTTCAGAAATTTCACTTAATTCAACTGATAGAAATGAAAACTTGCTTAATTATTGAATTAAAACTTAATGAAAGTTTCCTAATTGAAGCTATTAAAAATCAACCTATCTTCATTAGGTTATATATTAACATGCTTTAGGCTGATGAAATAAAAATCAGGAACTACCCTTCAATAATAAACTGGTGCAATTGTTCTTTATTTATATAAGATATTTTCAA
>QNXU01000300.1 GCA_003973485.1 Bacteroidota bacterium
GTGTATAAACTGCTCAATAGACTGATTTTCAGCTTTCCGACAACCAAACAACCCCCATCCTATTTTAAGACACTTTTTAATTGAAAACTTATCCACACTACATGAAAAATTATTTTATATTAGCACCTGAGTAGTTACAAATTTTTCATAAATGAAATAAATAGAATTCAGTTTTGAATAATATAAAATAATGTTACCTCGTTGCCGCCATGCTTTGCAAGGTGGTAAGGTAAACTAATAGCAATCGGTATATTAAGTCAAATCTTGACAGTTAGTGAGAAGTTTTTATTGAAATTCATTTACATTTGAGCAAAATGAATGGGGTTTCTAGGATAAGCTTCATCAGTGTTTTTTTTATTCATTATAACATTTCAAAATAATTCAAATAAGGCAATGATCAACATCAGATTAATTATTATATCCTTTTTACAACTCCAATCAATATACATTCTAGCTCAAGATCCACTTATTGTTAAAGGAAGTGAGCAGCAATCCAATATTGAATTCTTAACCGAATTAAATATTGCGCCTATTTTCGAATACGGCACAGAAAATCCAAATATTTTTAAAGTAGACGTTTCTAATGCTCTCGTGCTCGCCATGCTTTGCATGGTGGCAAATTTTTAACCAAAACAATGGGAGAGAGGTGAGTTTAGAAATCAGATGCACCACCTTGTTCATACTCAATCATAAGTATTCGCCAGTTGAATTCACCGGCTGGAGTTTTTACAACGACTTTATCGCCTTCTTTTTTATTTAATAGCGCTTGTGCCAGCGGTGAGTCCATCGAAATATGGTCTTTATTGCCAATAAGCTCTTCGTATCCCACAATACGTAGTCGTTTTTTTAGTCCTCTATCCATGTTCTCAACTTCCACCCAGGCGCCAAACATTACTTTGCCTTCCTGATGAGGATGATAATGAATTACTTTAAAATTATCTATGCATTTGCGTAGGTAACGAATGCGACTATCAATTTCACGTAAGCGTTTTTTATTATAATGATAGTCAGCATTTTCTGATCGGTCGCCTAAACTGGCGGCCCAAGAAACCTTAGCCGTAACATCCGGACGTTCAACTTTCCACAAATGATCATGCTCTTCGCGCAACTTTTGAAATCCTTCAGCAGTAATCATTTGCGAACGATTTAGTTTAGGAAGTGTTGATTCAGGAATTTTACGTCTCATATTTAAATGGTCTTATAATAGCGCAGTCGAAAAATAATAGATTAATATCTGTTACAAAAGGAAGTCATGAGATAGTTTATATCAAACTATATGTATTTGAGTTATATAATTTATATTATGTTAAGTTATTAAATTTAGCACCCACCTATTCTAATATATCTTCTTATTAAAACGATATACTCTAAGCTGCTCTTTACTCATTAGTATTTGCTCCATCCTATACTTCCTGCTTAAGTCCTTCTAATTTCTGACGCTCTATTTTAAATTATAGATCCTATGGTGAAGAACTCTTAATTATAAGCGCTGTATTTGGGCTTAATTTTACAATCAGAATTATCTAATAATTCTAAGTCCTATATTCTGGCTTAAACTTTCCCAGTTGTCCTGCATTTTAATTTTATTAAAAAATAGAGCATTAAATAATTCCTGTTTGCCACACATTATTATATTCTAAAGCAGTACATAATTGGTGGATTCATATTTAATGTAATACCCTTAAGATAGGGTCTCAACAAAAGTATTGCAAAATTCGCAACAGCATATTAAAATTCCTTTAGCTGAAAATCAATCAAAGAGTTTAAATCAAATTTTTCCGTCTGAGTCCCAAGTAGATCAAAATCATATTCTCCATGAATATTGACATGTTGCCAAGTTATGAGATTCGTACTATTAAGTGAATGTATAATTTCATTTTGTGTTTTAGTATTCACAATAGAAAGGCTCTTTGTAAGTGTTAAGTAGTTCCATAAGACAACGGAGTTTTGTATTAAATTCCTGCAAGAAACAGCTAGTCTCTGCTCCTCCTTCGATCCTACTTTAAATTCTTGGTTATTACCAAAAAATATTTCTTTAGCAAATTTATGCCAGAGCTCCCCTTTATTAAGTTGTTTTTCAATTCTTTGTCTTAAATCCCTATCATCATAATATTCTAATAAAAAAATAGATTTATGAATTCGTCCAAGTTCCTTTAATGCTCTATTTAATGGATGATTTTTAGCATATGAACTTAATCTCTTTAGAAGAATCGATGCTGTAACTTCTTTAGTTCTTATTGATACTAATAATCTAAGAATATTATCCCACTGGTCTATTATTAATTGTTCGTCAATGTATTTGGAACGATCTGGAGGAATTATTTTATATCCTAATTCTTTATATTTCTTCACCGGATCTTCCTTAAAAGTATAAATTTGCTGGGCGCCTGGCCTTTTTATTCTTGGGGCAAATTTAATTTTCAAACAATTACATAAACCAAATATCACTTCCGTATAACCGTGAGTATCGGTACTATGTATGGTACTTTCAACCACGTCATTATGTAATAGTCCATCTAGAATGTATGCTGCTTCTCTTTCAGATGAACTTATAACCGTATCATAAAATGTTCTGCTAAATTCATCAATAAATCCATAGGCACTTACACCTTTTCCTGCACCAAAATATTTATATGAGTAACTAGAATGAATTGATGGTACTGAAACACCAAATTTTTGACCGTCACTTGATGTATGGTGTGAATCTGCAAATTGCTTAAAATATTTGGGGAGAGATAATTTATCAATTACCTCTATAACCTGCCTATTCGCTTCTTGAATATTTTCTAGACTAAAATACCATCTTACAGTATTTTCAAGCTTTTCAGGTCCCACTCCCTTAGTAATTTTTCCCATTTTTCTTACTCCAATATTACAACCAAGTGCTACAATGCTTGCGATGAGTATTTCTTTATTTGGTGAAACATTGGAACCACGTTTCATACTAAAGTGAACGAAGGATTTTAGACAGTTGGTGGATTGAGAAATATCGTTTAGTATGTCTATTAATGGAATTATTTTGTTCTCAGAGATCAGTCGAACTAACTGGCCATCATTCTCAGTTTCATTCTTAGGTGTATTAATAATTGGTTTTCCTTTATTATTAAATTTGAGGTCTTCATTGGAATTGATTTTTTCATTTGTATTCTTGTATTGAGCCCTCAATTTATTTTTTAATGCCTTTAAAACCTCTTCACAATCTGAAAGGTGGCTCAAATTTGAACTTTCGAGTAAAGTATTCTTATTGAGCTGCCATTCGTTTTCATCAATCATATAATCATTGATTGACCGGTAATTATTAGAATGTTTTAGATTTAAGGCTCCTGATTTAATATTGTTTGCACATTCTATATAAAGTAATACCTTATATAATTTTTTATCAAATTGACCATCTCTTTTAATAAATTTCAATTGATTTGAAGAAATAAAGTCTGTTTTTGGATCGGAAATTATATTTCCATTAGTTCTTTGATAATCAAATATTGGATTATAAATGATCGGCTCCGATGCTTTTTCATTAAAGTTTACAGATAACAGTATATCTTTCAATTTCCTTGAAAGCTTTAATGACCCTGAACCTAACTTTTCAAAATACATCTCATCTTTTAGTTTATCTGAAATAGATTCCTCAAGACTATCAAATTCCTTAATTATTTGATCTCTGAGACTAGCATTTGAATTAATTATTTCTAATGATGCTCTTATTTTTTCCTCCGAAGAGAATTTATCAGAATTTAATATTTTTCTTACCTTATCTAATTTAGATTCATGTTTATCTAAATTATTTATTATTCTGCCTTTTGCTTCATTAACATGTTTTGCAGGCGTCCCACGTTTATTTATGAAGTCATCTTTTACTTTGTTTTCTGTTTGGTTTAAAAATGTCTGAACTGATTTTAAAAAAGTATCAATAAATAAATCTTGTCTTATACGATATTGGTAAGTAAGGAATGCTAAAACATATAAATATCTTTTCTCAGGATTTTTGATAGCATTGAATTGTGGTTGCTCTGCGATAATTACCCAACCAGCATAATAATTCACTAGAGCTTCAGAAATAGTCAAATCTTGTAAAACACTTTCAAATTCATGGAATAAACTTGCAATAATTTTAAATTGATATACACTCTCCTTATTTTTTGATGCTGAAGTATTTTGATTTGGGGCTTTAAGAGTAGTAATTAAATAGGGATTTTGTGGCGATAATTCTCCTTCTCCAGCTGCCATCTGAAGAAATTCATCTAGAAGTAATTTCTGGTCTTGAGTCAATAATATATTAACTTGATTAATTATACTCTTTTCATACTCATTAAAACTACTCATAACCAAAGTTGAGAGTCTTGAATAGGAAGGAATTTCTATTTTATTTTCTATTAGAAAATCTACTAGAGTGAAAAAAATAATCTTTGGACGAATAGCTTTTTTGACTAATTGTGATGATTGATCATAGACTACTGCATAAAAAATTTCAAAAGAATGATATCCAAACTCCTCCAATATTTCCTTCTTATGAAGCCTGGATACAGACTCTGTATACCAATTAATATGTTTATTAATCTTAGTAATATCAATATTCAGTAAATCACAACAGTATTTCACATCACTTTTGATAAACTTTTTGGGACTAAAGAATTTATTTTGTGATAAGAAGTATCCCCTTTGTAGAACGTAGCCTAATTTGTTTAGCTCAGATTTAAACTGTTTTTTTGAATTTTCAAAAAAATATGTCCTATGATCTACATCTATAGTACTTGGTGAATCAAATATTCTAATTTCTGCATTACTTATAAAACGATATCTACTAGTAGTTTTAGTCATTTCTAATTGGTAAAATCTTTAACTTTCTTAACAGTATTTGGAGAACATCTACACAATCTCTGGATTTCTCTGGACGAATACCCTTTGGATAAATACTTTTGGATATCGTGATGTTTGGATAAAAATCTATCTACAGTCTCCTTGGACCCAATCTGTCTACCAGTTGTTAATCCTTTCGCTTTTCTAGATCTAATCCCTGATTTGATTCTGTAACTCATTTGCTCACTTTCAAGCCTTGCCAAGTCAGCCATAATCGTAACTATCAATCTTGTAAAGACCTCACCCATTTCATTGTCAGTATTAATGGTTGTTCCAATATTATGAATATAAAGTGCTACTCCGGAAGTTTTTAGATGCTCTATCAAATTAAGCACTTCGTGTGTGTTTCGGCCAAGTCTGGAAACTTCTGATACCATAACACACTTTACATTATTATCGAATATGTATTTTAGTGACTTTTGTAAGCCTGGTCGCTTTTCCATGGGTACAGAAAAGCCTGAAATTTTTTCTGAGAAAACTTTCACCACTTCAAACCTCTCAACCTCTTTCATGTCATTGAGCTGCCGGGCTGTGGATTGGTCTTTAGTCGAAACCCTTGTATAAATTATTGACTTCATGTTACAATTTAAGCATTAGTTAAAACGAAAACACATCATTTAGTAGATAAGTATAATTAAATAATTCTAGTAACTGCATAGTAACAAGGTTATAATGGTAACACTATTGACAGTATTTAAGTATTTACTGAAATACTGAACCTTTCTTTATATCTTTACGTTTTAGTAATCACTAAAATATTAAAAGATGAGCAAAAGCTGTATTAGAGTATTAGCAGATCCCGTCCAAATTAAGGAATGTAAGGAATCCCTAAACCAACTTGATGAGCAGTTGGAGTTAGCAACTCAGATATTCAATCTTTCTGGAAATGCTGCAAGATTAAAAATTCTATTTCTCTTACACAAAGAAGGAGAAATGTGTCCATGTGATCTAAGTGATATCCTGGATATATCTGTGGGTGGTGTTTCGCAGCATTTGCGTAAGCTAAAGGACGGGAAGCTTGTCAAGGACAAGAAAGTAGGCCAAACAGTCTTTTATTCTCTAGTAGATGAGAATATACAAGTGATCAAGCCTGTCTTAAATAGCTTATTTGCTAATTATAAAGAACCAGTATCATGAGCAACTCAAATCAAACAAATACATCCTCCAAAAGTGTTGGGGCAGGTTTGTTGGTGGCCATAACAGCGTCACTTTGTTGTATCACTCCTGTTTTTGCCACGTTGGCAGGGATTGGAGGCATTGCTTCTTCCTTTTCGTGGATGGAGCCTTTTAGACCTTATTTAATAGGCCTCACCATTTTTGTATTAGGGTTTGCCTGGTATCAAAAATTACGACCCAGGACCCGGAAAGAAATCGATTGTGCCTGTGAGGATGATGAAAAATCTTCCTTCTGGCAGTCTAAGAAGTTTCTGGGAATCGTAACAGTCTTTGCTGTATTGATGCTTGCTTTCCCATCCTATTCTGGCATCTTTTTCTCAGGCAATAGCAATGCAGATAAGATTATCGTGGTAAAAGAAAATGACATTCTGAATGCAGAGCTAAGTATCAAAGGCATGACCTGCACAGGATGCGTGCACAGCGTGAATGCTGCGCTTAATAGTAGTGAAGGTGTTCTCGAAGCTTCTTCATCCTACGAAAGTGGTATTGCAACGGTAAAGTTTGACCAATCAAAAGTATCCGTTGATCAATTGGCAACTAATGTTGAGGAAGCTACGGGCTATAAAGTGACTGATAAAAAAGTCATTGAGTGAAAAAACTTTAAATAGAAAAGAAAATGAAAACCATCATTCTAAGTCTAACATTTGTCTTCCTGCTTGCAGGAAATGGAATGGCACAATCTGCCAATTCTCCAACAACCGAGTCCACTCAGAAAAGTGTGACAGTTAAATTGAAAGTCACTGGTCTCACTTGTGCCGGCTGTGCCAGTCACCTATACAAGGTCTTGAAAGAAACTAAAGGTGTTGTAGACAATTCGGTGGAATATCCCGGTGATATTGCAGTGGTTGACTATGATACTAAAAAGACTCAACCAGAGCAACTTATTGCAGCTATTGAAGAAAAGACCAGCTATAAAGCTGAATTACTCAAACCTAACAACGACAAATAATGGAAAAAGAAATCGTTTTACAATCCACTATTACCTGTCCCAATTGTGGACATCAAAAAGAAGAAACCATGCCTACAGATGCATGCCAGTACTTCTATGAGTGTGAAAGCTGCAAGCAAGTCTTAAAACCAAAAGACGGGGATTGCTGTGTGTATTGCTCGTATGGAACTGTGGCATGTCCTCCTATTCAGGAAGGTGGAAAAAGTAGCTGTTGTTCATGAAATACGATGTAATAGTAATCGGGTCAGGCATGGCCGGAATGACCATTGCCAATAAATGTGCTAAGAAAGGATTGAATACTGCTGTTACAGACTCCAGACCTTACGGTGGTACATGCGCATTACGAGGTTGTGATCCCAAGAAAATATTGGTTGGAGCTGCAGAAATCATTGACCGGGCCAATAAAATGAAGGGAATCGGCATTCAAGGAGATATCTCCATTAACTGGCAAGAGTTGATGGCTTACAAAAACGACTTTGTTACCAAAATGCCGAAAGGTGTAGAGAAAGGTTATGAAAAAGTGGGTGTAGACATGTATCATGGAGCAGCCAGCTTTGAATCTGAAGACATTGTCCGCATTGGAGACAACCTATTGGAAGCAGATAAAATTGTAATTGCTACAGGTGCACGACCTGTAATCTTGGATATACCTGGAGGTAGCTTACCCATTGACAGCACAGATTTTCTAAACCTGAAAGAACTTCCTAAGGAAATTACTTTTATAGGAGGTGGGTATATAGCGATGGAGTTTGCTCACCTGGCCGCCAGAGCAGGAAGTAAAGTAACCATAATTCACAGAGGCAAAACACCCTTGGAAAACTTTGAAACTGATATCGTAAAGCATTTGGTAAATGCCACTGAAGAATTGGGAATTGAGCTTCACTTTGAGTGGGATGTTGTTTCCGTAGAAAAAACGGATAGCAGTTTTACCGTAAAAGCAGTATCAAAAAATGGTGAAAAAACTATACAAACAGACTTAGTTGTTAATGCTGCCGGCAGAGTTCCTGAATTGGATGGCATGAACCTTGAAAAGGCCAATATTTCTTACAACAGAAAAGGAATACAGGTAAACGAATACTTGCAAAGCAAAACCAATCCATCAGTATACGCTGCGGGAGATGCAGCGGACAGCCACGGACTAAACCTCACACCCGTTGCTGTTATGGAAGGGCATGCTGTGGCTGACAATATAATCAGGGGTAACAGCAAAAAGCCTGATTATTCAGAAATGCCTAGTGCAGTATTCATTCTTCCTAGCTTAGCTGCTGTCGGTATGACAGAACAACAAGC
>QNXU01000428.1 GCA_003973485.1 Bacteroidota bacterium
GCAAAAGGAGCAGATTGAGAGAAACGAAATTATGCGACATTTTGATGTTTAATCGGTATTAAATCAAAAATTTAGCCATTTTTGCAAGCTAATCTAGCGGCAAATTTACAGTTAATAGGTCTCTATTGAACTGTATAAAAACCAAATTCCAGATTTCCACCACTAAAGGATGGTCATTATTTACCAAATCTTTCCCTGGAATTTTAGCGATATCTGCTTCATCCCTTAAGTCAACATGAATTTCGGAAGCGGGTCCGCAAGGTCCGGTATCGCCCATTTCCCAGAAATTGTCACTTTTATCTCCTTTTAAAATTCGGCTTTCATCTATATGTCCTTTCCAGAAATCATAAGCTTCCTGATCAAACGGAATATTATCTGCTTTATCTCCTTCAAAAACGGTTACATATAATCTTTCCTTAGGAAGTTTGTAAATTTCTGTTAGTAACTCCCAGGACCACGCAATGGCTTCCTTCTTAAAGTAATCACCAAAAGACCAGTTACCCAGCATTTCAAACATGGTGTGGTGGTAGGTATCATGCCCTACTTCTTCCAAATCGTTGTGCTTTCCGGAAACGCGCAAACATTTCTGAGTGTCGGTAACTCGGGTGGCTTCTGCTTTTTTATTGCCTAAAAAGTAATCTTTAAACTGATTCATACCTGCATTGGTAAACATCAAAGTAGGGTCATCTTTGATTACCATAGGCGCTGAAGGCACTATTTTGTGCTGCTTTTCTTGAAAGAAATTCAAGAACTTTTTACGTATCTCGCTGGAAGTCATGGAGTAAAGTATTTGTATTTAATGTTTTACTTTAAAAATATTTGTTTATATTTGCCTCTATCAATGAGATTTATCAAAAAATTTGATTTTTGATGAACCTTTGTGCAATTTTGCGGATTAAAGAATCCGAGTACAAAATTAGAAGTTTTTAACGAGTCTAAAACGGAATGGCAAGAATTAAATACTATTACGACACCGAAACTTGCAGATATGAGCGAGTAAAGGTTTCAAAGTGGGACATATTTTTAAATTTATTGGGCTTTTTGTCTGTATCACTGATTTTGGCTGTCGGCATTATCATTGTTTACAATGCATATTTTGATTCTCCCAAAGAGGCTCAACTCAAAAAAGAAAATAAAGAGCTTCAGTTCTATTATGAAATGATGGAAAAGGAAGTGAATAATGTTCAGAAGGTTTTATCGTCCTTACAAGAAAGAGATGATGAAGTTTATCGAAACATTATGGGTGCTGAACCAATACCCTCCAGCATCAGAGCTGCCGGAGTTGGTGGTGCTGAGCGTTACAAAAACATTATTGAGAGTGAACTGGAACGCGAAAATCTTATTCTTGATATGATGCAGGAATTAGATAAGGTGAAAAAGCAGATGTATATCCAAACGAAATCTTATGATGAGATTTTAGAAATGGCAGAAAATAAAGAGGAAATGATGGCCTCCATCCCAGCTATTCAACCTATTCCTAATAAAGAATTAAAAAGATTGGCTTCGGGTTATGGAATGCGAATGCATCCAATCCTGAAAGTGGTAAGGATGCACGAAGGCTGCGATTTTTCTGCTCCGCGAGGAACGCCAATTTATTCTACCGGAGATGGTGAAGTAATTAGAGTCAGCAGCACTTTTGGTGGATTTGGTAAATTAGTTGTGATAGACCACGGTTACGGATTCATCACTAAATATGCCCATATGTCTTCTTTTAATGTGAAAAGAGGAGATAAAGTGAAAAGAGGAGATTGCATTGGTTTTGTAGGAACAACAGGTACTTCAACTGCTCCTCACTTGCATTATGAAATTCATAAAGATGGTAAACCGATTAATCCTGTACATTACTTCTATCAAGATGTATCAGATGAGGAATATGAAAAATTATTGGAACTATCATCCAGAGAAAACCAATCACTAGGTTAATCATAAAAAATATCTAAAATATTTAAGGGCAGTCGAGAGACTGCTTTTTTTAGCCTCATAAATAATGACAAAATCTGTTTTCACATTTTTTATCGCTCTAATCATCCTTTCAGGCTGTAAATCTTTACAAAAAACACAGCAAAGGGATGATTCTACAGAGGGACAAGCTCAAGTTGACAGTACTCAACAGAAAATTGACACCGTTAAGATTATCGTCAAAGATACTATCCCAGCTCAAGAAGAAGTCACCTTAAAAATTCATCCTAAAAAACCTGACACCATTAGCATTATTGGAGTTGGTGATATTATGATTGGTACCAATTTCCCAAATGAAGGCTACTTGCCACCAGATTCAGGGAAGTATATGCTGTCTTCTGTTGCTCCTATTTTAAGAGATGCGGATTTAACTTTTGGAAATCAGGAAGGCGTTATTCTCAATGAAGGAGGAGAAGCTAAAAGCTGTTCTGACCCTTCAGTTTGCTATATTTTTAGAAGCCCTGAGCACTTAGCCAGACACTATGTAGATGCTGGAATTGATATGATGAGCTTAGCTAATAATCATGCTGGTGATTTTGGCGATACTGGCAGAAAGAATACCATGCGAGTTTTGGATAGTTTGGGAATCCATCATGCTGGACAATTAGCTCAACCCTTTACCATTTTTGAACACGAAAGAATTAAGTATGGATTTGTGGCATTTTCTCCTAATAACGGGACTCAAAGCATTAATGATTTAGAAGCAGCAAAAGCCTTAATTCAGCATCTAGATAGCTTATCAGATATTATTATTGTTTCTTTTCATGGTGGAGCTGAAGGCAAAAAATACCAGCATGTAACGCGTGAAAGAGAATATTTTTATGGAGAAAACAGAGGGAATGTTTACGAATTTTCTCATGAAATGATTGATGCAGGTGCTGATATCATTTTTGGACATGGCCCGCATGTTGCACGAGCAATAGAAGTTTATAAAAATAGGTTTATAGCATACAGTTTAGGGAATTTTGCTACTTATGGAAGATTTAATTTAAGAGGTGAAAATGGCTTAGCTCCTATTGCCAAAGTTTGGATTACGGAAGACGGAAGTTTCGTGAAGGGAAAAATTATTTCAGCAATTCAAAAAGGGGCTGGTGTGCCAGAAGTAGATGTAAATCATGCTGCTGCTCAAAAAATTAAGGAATTAACAGAAGCAGATTTTCCAGAATCTAAGATTTTAATTGACCCAGAAGGGAATATTCGCTATATTCAAGACCAATTTTAAATAGAGCCTATTAGGCAATTACACAAAGGCTTGTAGTAATTACCTAATTTTAGTACCAGTTTTTATGTAATGTAATTTTAGAAGCTATTATATACTGTGCCATACAAGGAAAAAACCATAGAGAAAAAATACTACACCATAGGTGAAGTAGCCGAACAATTCGATGTTGCTACCTCTTTGATTCGATTCTGGGAGGGAGAGTTTGATATAATCAAGCCTAAGAAAAATAGAAAGGGCAACAGGCAATTTACCAAGGAAGATATTGAAAATGTAAAATTGATTTATCATTTGGTGAAAGAGAAAGGCTTCACTTTACAAGGCGCTAAAGATATGCTTAAAAATGACTCCAATGAAGTTCGAGATAAAATGGAGATGCTTGACTCATTAAGAAATATCAGGAACTTTTTAACTGAAATAAAGGAGAACATATAATTTCAATAACAACCAAAACTACCTTTTATGAATGCAGAGGAAAAGGCACTTTTAAGCCTGCATTTAATCCCCAAAATTGGTAATATCACCATAAAAAGTCTTATAAGTCATTGTGGCTCAGCTCAAGCAGTATTAGATTTACCCCAATCAAAGCTTTTGAAAATTCCTGGTATTGGTCAAAAAACCATCGACAATATCAAAAGCAGAAAAATTACTGATTATGCAGAGCAAGAATTTGCTAAAGCAGAAAATCAAGGCGTAAAAATCATCAGTTATTTAGATAAAGATTATCCTTTTCGCTTAAAACAAATCCCAGATGCCCCGATTCTCATCTATACAAAAGGACAATTTCCTATCAACAGAAAACAGCCCACAGTGGCAGTAGTGGGCACAAGAAATGCAACTCCCTATGGCAAAAAACTAACAGAAGAAATGATTGAAAAGCTTAGCCCCTTAAAACCTATTATTTTAAGTGGCTTAGCTTATGGAATAGACATTCATGCCCATAGAGCTGCTTTAAAGCATCAACTTTCTACTTATGCTGTGATGGGTTCAGGCATAGATGTCATTTATCCTTCTGCACATAAATCAACAGCAATGGAAATGCAGAAAACTGGTGGAATAATATCAGAACAAGCTTTTGGTGCTAAACCCGATGCTTTTAATTTTCCTGCAAGGAATAGAATAATAGCAGGCATGGCTGACTTGGTAATTGTGGTAGAAGCAGCCAAGAAGGGAGGGGCTTTAATCACTGCAGAATTAGCCAATTCTTATGACAGAGAAGTTGGTGCATTCCCTGGTAGAATTGGCGACACTTATTCAGAAGGCTGCAATAAACTCATTAAGCAACATAAAGCCCATCTAGTGGAAACCGCTGATGATGTTTTGTATATAATGAATTGGGAACTGGAAAATCAAGCTGCCATCAAACAAAAGGTGCTGGATTTATCGACTTTAAATGAAGAAGAGCAAAGCGTTATGAATACTTTGCTCCAAAATAATAAAGAACTATCGATTGATATATTAAGTATAAAAAGCCAAATAAATCTTAATCAGCTAGCAAGTATTTTACTGAACCTTGAAATGCAAGGAATAATTAAATCCTTGCCAGGAAAGCGATATCAGGTGGCATAAAAATCGATTCAGCTGACAGAATCATCAACTGAATCGATATTAAGCAGTATATTGAGTTATTGATAGGTCACTTTAAACTCAACCCTTCTATTTTTTTCTCGGCCCAACTTGTTTTCGTTTGTTGCAATAGGATCTGTTTCACCTTTGGAATTGGTACTGATTCTAGCTTCATTTATGCCATTAGCCACCATATAATCCCTTACGATCTTTGCTCTATCCATACCTAATTCACCATTAAATGAGCTTTCACCTAAATTACAAGTATGCCCAATTAAAGTAATATTATAATTTTCTTTCTTAGATAGAATATCAATTACTTGGTCTATAAAAGCCTTTGAATCCTCGTTTAAATCATCTGAATTTAATTTGAATCGAACCGTCTTGGCTAGCGTTTCTTTTTCTTTTTCAGTAAGTGGCTGAAAAGTGACTTCAGCTGCTTGCTCTTCAATTTTTGGTTCTTTTTTAACTTGTTCCTTTATTACTGGTTTTTCCTTAACCGGCTCTTCTTTTTGAGGTTCTTCAGCCTCTTCTATTACTTCAACCTCTTCCTTTTCTGGTTGTTCTATTTCAATCTCAGGCTCTTCTTGTTGAACCTCTGTTTCTTTTTGTTGTATTACGCTTGGCGTTTCTTTTACCTGCTTCCTATTTTTTAATTTATACGAAATAGCAAATTCAAAAATACCATTCTGTGCCAGGTTAAATCCTGTTCCAACTGGGATATCGTAGCTAACTCCAACGGCTATTCTTTTTTGCTCATAAGCTAGACTCATCACGCCAATTGAATTGGAATTATACCATAGACTTAAAATTAACTTTTTGAAATCTTCTGCATCTCCAGATAGTCTATAGCCAACATCAGTCCCCAAATCAAATGCATTATTTTGAGCTTGGTTGATCCACCTTACTGTAGGGGATACTGACAGCGTAGCATTATCATACACTTTATATCCTGCTATAGTTTTTATACTCATCGGAAGTTTAGCTGCATCTCCATTTTCAACAAAGGAGATATTAGGTTCTATCATATTAAATAATGAAACTCCAACAAAAGCTCTGTCTTGATAATCAGCATCTTTTAATCTATAGTAGATTCCACTGCTTAAGGTCGGATAGGCATGTTGTTGATTTAAAACCGGATCAAGCTGACCTGCCCCGGGATCCAGAACCCCGCCTTCGATTTGCCCGTCCGTAACAAAGTCGCCTCCAATTTTATTTTGAAATAGACCACCTTGCGCTCCTAAACTTAATTCAGACCTATCGTTTAAAGGAACAGAATAGGACAATGCTAACATTCCTCCATTAGAGTTTAATAAGCTTGCCGTTTGTTCCGAACTGACATTTGCACCTACTACCAATTTATGATTATTCGAAAAATGAATGGGCATGTATCCTGAAACAATAGTAGTGGTTAAATTCTCACCTGTATTAAGCGGTTGAATCCGGCTATTGAGCATAAAATTCAGCTGATCTGTAGTCGATATCTGACCTGGATTGGCATAAAAAGGAGTGTATCTATACATGGAGAAATTACCTTCCTGAGCCACTGAAACATTGCTTAGACCTGCAATCAAGGTTATTACTGCTATATATTGAATAAAATTTTTCATCTATTTTGAATGTTTTTCAGTTTTTATCTTGCGATGAGTATTGTTCCTCTATTTGCTCCATTAACCCTTATCGGTTCACCATTTGTCATCGTACCTGAGATTACCCATACATAGGTGCCTGCAGGCTGATTGACTCCGTTTTTCTTTCCATCCCAACCGATTTCTGTTAATTCCTGAAAACTATCGGATTCAAAAACAAGATTACCTTTTCGGTTATAGATTCTAAAGCTAACAGATTGAACTGCTGCGCCCCCTCGGATGAGTAGCACATCATTTATCCTATCATTATTAGGTGTAAAGAGGGTCGGTAGCAATAATTCATCTGAAAGAATAGTGAAACTTTGACTGACATCTTCAGCTGCTAGGTAGGAATCATTACCTGCTTGGCTTGCAGTAACTGTTACGGTCCCAACACCTTCTAGCAGTATTACTCCATTCGATAAAGTGGCTACACCATTCACTGGATCTGTTGAAATAGTATAAGTAATGGGCTCGCCAGAATCACCACCTGTGGCTTCTAAAACCACCTCTCGATCACTTAATTTTTTAGCTGTAATAGGCTCAAACGTAATGGTTTGAGGAAGCTTCTCATCATTGTCAATAATGGTAACGATAGCTGAATTATCATCCCCAATCAAAACAGCAGTATTATCCGTGCTCTCTAAGGTTAATATAACTGTTTCATCCTCTTCTACTTCCGTATCGGCTATCACCACTACAGGAATGTTTATAGAATTAGTTGATGCAGGGAAAATAACTGAAGTCCCAAGGGACTCTATGTCGGTACCTTCTGTAGCAGTTCCGCTTATTGTAAATGTTAAGGTCACATCATTTGCAAATTGCTTCGATGTTGAAATGGTATATAATCCATTTACATCATCCTCTTCAGCTTGACTAGCTGCTAACACACTAATTTCGGCTTCATCATTATCATTAATAGTATAAGTGAATTCCGTGGTAGAGCCCAATGAAGCATTCGTTGGATTTGAAAGGGTGAGTATAATGGTTTCGTCCCCTTCGATCAACTCATCATCTACTATACCAGTTATGTCAATAGCCCCACTTTGGTTTCCTGAAGGAATGATTAATGTTCCATTAGCTAAAGTATAATCATTTCCAGCACCATTGGCAGTACCTGACACCACATAATCAACACTAACATCAAATGCACTATTAATGGACAAATCGACCTGAATACTTGCATTTGCCACCGATTCATCGCCATTACTAGCTGTAGAATTGAAAGCAAGCGATGCAGTTACTTTCGTCACATTGTCTGTGGTGGCAGCGCCTTCATTTCCCACTTGGTCTGTTAGAGTAACCGATAGAGTGAGTGTCCCATCGCCTAGGCCGCTAACATCAATTCCTGATATTTGGTCGGAAGCTGTGCTTATTGTTCCGTTACCGGTTACAGCTGTTCCACCACCATTACTGCTAATGCTGTAATTATATGTTGCCCCCACTTCAGCGGATGCAAAGGTGAAACTCATGGCTGCTTGATTAGCAGTATTTATACTGGATTGGTCAACACTCACGGTGTAACCAGCAGGTGCTGTTTTATCAAGGTTTAAGGTTAAGCTATTATCCGCCTGTTGATTCCCAGCACCATCAGTAGCTACCATTGGCACTGCAATAGCGGCTCCCTCTATCATATTACCTCCATTATCTACATCAGCTACCCTAATGCTATAAGTGCCATCGGCATTGTCTGTCATGGCAGCTGTTGCACTCAAGCCGGAATTGATCACCGACAAATCAGCTGTAACCGTTAAGCCTGTTTCGCCTAAGTCTGCAATAATGCTAAGACTTTCTCCTGATTTGTATGAATTATCTCCTCCATCATCGTCCACGGAAATGAAATTCGGTGCAGTGGCATCCTTTG
>QNXU01000272.1 GCA_003973485.1 Bacteroidota bacterium
AAATCGATTTTAAGAGATATTGATAGTGATTTTAAATATGAAGAGCAGCCTGAAGGATCAAATGACTATCAAGTTGTAGATAACAGAACTGATATATTTTATTATAATCAGGATGTATTTGCTGGTTATGTTTCTACCCAAACTAATATTACAAAAAAGCTTGGAGTAATTGCTGGTGTAAGGTATGAATATACAGGGCTTGAAGGAAGTTTTGAAGAAGCTACCGAACGTAATTTTGATCCAATTTCCTATGAAAATTGGTTACCAAGTATAATCGTGAATCAAAAATTCGGGAAATTTAATTCGGTTAAACTTTCATACAATAGAAGGATTCAAAGACCTAGTTTGAGAAATGTAAACCCTTATGAAGAAATCGGAAATATTAGGAATATTAGTTTTGGTAATCCTGCTCTAAATCCTGAATTATCTGACAATTATGAATTAGGATTTAGTACATTTTTAAAGGGAACTTCAGTAAACGTTTCTTTCTTCTATAATGATATTAGTGAAGTAATTCAATCTATTATTTATGAAGATGCTGAACGAAATGCTACAGTCACCACTTTTGAGAACGTAGGTACTCAGCAAAATGTAGGGTCGAACATATTTATATCTACTGAATTATTTAAAATTTGGACAATTCGTGGTGGAATTAATGCGAATTATTTCATGTCAGAAGGTTTAATTCAGGGGCAGGAAGTTGAAAATGATGCTTGGTTATTCAGTGGAAATATCAATTCAAATATCAAATTACCTAATGATTGGATGATAGATGCTTTTGGATTTGCAAGACCAAGAAGACAAACCTTGCAAGGTTACAATCCATCTTTTTCCATTTTTGGTATGGGAATTAAAAAACAACTTTGGGATAAAAGAGGAAGTATAGGACTTTCAATAATTGAGCCATTTAAGGAAAGAAAGCCATTTGAAAGTGAATTAGGTAGTGAAGACAGCGATTTTTATCAACGCAATGTATTTGCTATTCCATTCCGTTCATTTGGAATTAATTTCAGTTATAAATTTGGTCAATTAGATTATAAAGCCAGACAAAAAAGAAGTCGAATTTCCAATGATGATCAAAAATCTGGTGGAGATGATGGGCAGAGTTTTTAATCCAAAACTTTTTACAGAATTCATGAGCTTTTCCAAAGTTTCAAACTTTGGAAAAGCTTTAAATCCCCATTTTATTACTCCCTTCTAATTTTCGATAAGAATTAAGCACATACAAATCCAATAGTGCTTTCGGACGAGCAAAAAATTCACGTATGGTTACTTTAGTGGAAGAGTAAACCGGCACTTCTGCCGCAGAAAATGCAATGGCATCCATTTCGTAATATTGACTAATGTATAATGCTCTGAACGCATGAAATTCCTGGGTAATGATGGCTACATCTCTGTAATTAAAAATTTCTTTACAACGAAATACACTTTCAATAGTGCTTAATCCTGCCGTATCAATTGAAATAGCACTTTCTGGAACACCTTTTTCCATCAAAGCTTTTTTCATATCACTAGGCTCATTATAATATCGAGTTCTGTTATCACCACTCAACAATAATCCTTTCACTTTTCCATAATGATAAAGCTTAGCAGCTGCATCCATTCTATTATCAAAGAAGCTATTGGCTTCTCCCTTCATGTTTCTTTTACTTGTACCAAGAACTAAAGCAATCTCCTTTTCAGGAAACTCATTAATATCCTCATAGATATAAGAGCTGGTCTTAGATATAATGAAAACATTTGAGAAAATAGCAAATACTATGGCAGAAATTAAAAGAAATAAGCCAAAGCGAATTAAGAACTTTATCATTATATTTTTTCTGATTCAAAAGCCTTAACGAAGAATTTTTCATAATCGTCAGGTCGTGCCATACATTTTTTATACCACTGCAAACGATAATCTGCCTTAGTTTGCTCATCAAATTGCCAATTTTCTACGAATGAGCGCATTTTGCTGACTAAACTGTAAAATGTGATGCCAGAAGCAACAGACACGTTATAGCTTTCTGTAAATCCATGCATGGGTAGTCGTATAAATTCATCTGCCATAGTCTTTGCTTCTTCACTAATCCCATCTCTTTCATTCCCCATCACTATAGCAATCGGCTGATCCAAAGCTAAATCTTCTGGTGCAGTCGCTTCCTTATTGGGACTAGTTACTACAATCTTGTAGCCCTGAGATTTTAAATCATTAAAAACATCAGCTGTTGGGGTTTTACTTTCTGGGTATTGATGTACATCTACCCATTTGATGGCTCCCCTACTTACGCCTCTGCCTAATTTAAACACATTTTCATTTTCAATGATATGATAATGCTGAATTCCTAAACACTCCCCTGAACGAATAATTGCATTGGCATTATGAGGATCTCGAATGTCTTCCAACACCACTCTTATGAACTCAGTTCGATTCTCTAAAACAGATTCTATGAATTGTTTACGCTCATCTGAAAGAAATTCACCAAACTTTTGGGTGAGGAAATGATTCAATTCAGCATTCATAGTATCTAAAATAAGCCCAATTGTTCTTTATCATCATCTACATCAAGCTCAACTGAATCTCCTGTTTTATATTCTTTAGCTTTCTCTTCTTTCTTGCTTTCCAATAATTTCACTTTTGTGACATCATACTGAGAAAGTTTATTTCCGATGGCTTTCCAACCTTTTACATCAATCAGCATATCGAAATCATAAGTAGCAGATTCTTTTTCTCTTCCCTTTCCTTTTCTAAATTCAATCTCAAGTTGTGGGTCTTTATCAGTACTCACAACTGTTAAAGTTGATTTTTTATGCTCTGAAATAAACACAAAAGGTTTGTTTAAAGTACGGGTTTCGATTTGGAATCGCTTTACAAAATAATTTTTGGATGCACCATCAAAATAAACACAAGAAATCACACTGTTTGGATCAAACTTCTCAATTAATGTCACTTTCTCACCATCAAAACGATTAGTCAACTCATAATTGCTCAATTCATAAGATCCATCATTATAAATCACTAAAATATTATCATCACCATGGAAGGAGCCAATTAATTGCCCCCTTTCATCAGTATTCAATTTACCTACCGATTGATCATAGTAAATCTTTAAGCCTCCAAAGCTACTTTCTCCCAGTAACTTAAATTCAATTTTCTTTACAGGATATTTGGTTAAAATATTTCCTCCTGCTCCTCTACCTTTGATTTCTAGTTCAGCAAAATCAAAATCAAATACTTTTACTCTTGCTCGGCATGAATTGGATAGTTTTACATTAATCACTTCTGATTCACCATTTGGACGAGCTTCCAAATACAATACTTTAGAACCTTTGGCTCCTTTGGTCAGGTCATATTCACGGTCTCTAGTTACAGATAATACTTGAAACCTTTTGACCATGGTTCGTCCCGTTTTTCCATCTAAATAAGCTGCATTATAAACTCTACGCTCATCATTTTTACGGAAAATATCAACATGAATTATGTCCTTACCAACAAATACCTTTTCATCAATTTTCACAACTTTATATGTCCCGTCACGCTTGAAGGCAATCACATCATCCAAATCTGAGCAATCGATTACGAATTCATCCTTTTTCATTCCATAACCAATGAATCCTTCCTTCCTGTTCACATAAAGCTTTTGATTATTGGCAGCAACAGTATGAGCTTGAATATTATCAAAGCTTTTTATCTCTGTTTTACGCTCTCTTCCTTTACCGTATTTCTCTAATAATCCTTTATAGTAATCAATGGCATAATCGGTCAAGTTTTTCAAATGATGCTCTACTTGAGCTAACTCGTCTTCCAATTTACGCATCAATTCATCCGCTTTGAATTTATCGAATTTTGAAATTCTTTTAATTTTTATTTCCGTTAGGCGGATAATATCATCTTGCGTGATTTCTCTATAAAATTGAGGTTTAAATGGTTCTAAACCCTTATCAATTGTTTCTAAAACAGCTTCCCAAGTTTCACATTCTTCAATGTTGCGGTAAATTCTGTTTTCAATAAATATCTTTTCCAAAGAAGAGAATAGGATTTTTTCCATTAACTCTCCTCTTCTAATCTCCAGTTCTTGTTCTAATAATCTTAAAGTATCCTCAACATTCTTCTTTAAAATCTCATTTACGGGAAGAAAAATAGGTTTATCTTCAATAATTACACATGCGTTTGGCGAAATTGAAATCTCACAATCCGTAAAGGCATATAATGCATCAATAGTGATGTCAGGCGATTGGCCAGCTGCCAATTGCACTTCAATTTCCACATCTTTGGCGGTGTTATCCACCACCTTTTTCACCTTGATTTTTCCTTTATCATTTGCTTTAATGATAGATTCAATCAAGCCTGTAGTCGTAGTACCAAACGGGATATTTTTGATTAACAGCGTTCGCTTCTCTCCTTCTTCAATCTTTGCCCTTACTCTGATTTTCCCACCCCTCAAGCCTTGATTATATTCAGAGAAATCTGCCATTCCCCCCGTAGGAAAATCAGGATAGATTTCAACTTTTTTATTCTTTAAAACATCAATACAGGCTTTAATTAACTCGCAAAAGTTGTGAGGAAGAATTTTAGTTGATAATCCAACAGCGATACCTTCAACACCTTGCGCCAACAATAACGGAAACTTTACAGGCAAAGTAACGGGTTCTTTCTTACGACCATCATAAGACAATTGCCATTCAGTAGTTTGAGGATTGAAAACCACATCCAAAGCAAATTTCGAAAGTCTGGCTTCGATATACCTTGGTGCCGCTGAACTATCACCCGTTCTAATATCTCCCCAGTTTCCCTGTGTTTCAATCAGAATATCTTTTTGCCCCATGTTCACAATGGAATCTCCTATGGAAGCATCTCCATGAGGGTGATACTGCATAGTTTGCCCTATGATGTTGGCTACCTTATTGAAACGCCCATCATCCATTTCCTTCATGGCATGCATGATACGCCTCTGTACAGGCTTAAAACCGTCTTCATTGGCAGGTACTGCTCGCTCAAGGATTACGTAGGAAGCATAATCCAAAAACCAGTTTTCATACATACCCGAAACTGCAATCACATTATGTAATTTGTCCTTATCCTCTCCGTTTTGGTTGTTCTTAGGTTCGTTATTTTCGTTATTTTCTTCCATCTTATTCTGTTAAAAGAATATGTTGTTCAATCAATAATGTATATAGTATAGCCAGAGAAACTGAAACTAAATTGCCAATGAAATAATAATCATTGGAAATTTTAGAATCATCCTTTATTCTCGTGGCAATTTTTAATGCTGCAAATAAAGTTAAAACATGGGGATAGCCCACCAAAAGTGAAAAACAAATAAACGCCCTTTCCAGTATACCTTTCATTATACTTGAAAAACTTATTTTATCCTTGTTGTATTTGGCAAGTAACCAAAAAAACAAAATGCTTCCCAATTCGGCAAGAATGATTAAACCGATGTAACTTAGGCTTAAGTTCACTTTAATAACATTTTAATTAGTTGCTTTGAGACTTTAAATTCCTGTAAATTCAAGCTTTTTTCCTTTCTCCACATAGTTGAGCTATCCTTCTGGAAAATTCCAGCTACTTCTTTGTAATCTTTACCTAATAGAAATTCATAGGCTATTAATTTTTCCTTCTCAGACCAATTCATATAGAAAAAATCATAAAGCTTAAATGCTTTATCTAGCTTTTCATTGAGTAAATCATCATAACCTGAAATTGAAAATCTTTTATTTTCTTCCTTACCGTATTGCAAATTTTCCCTTGCCACTGTCAGTCCATTTCCCAACATGCCATAGGCAATATTTTCATTTATTGGAGTTTCTATTTCACCTAATTGTAAGGCATATCGTAATTGATATTCAGCCTTCAATAATTCCTGATCTAGATAAAAAACCAACTCTACTGCTGAATTTAAATCTTTAACCACTCCTTGAAATTCATCGCCTAACGTTATGGTCAAAGGAGAAATTATTTGCGCTTCAAATAACTTATTTGCTTTCTCTATTAATCTTTTAAAATCTTTCATCAATGCGCTACCTGAAAAAGTAGAACTATTGATAACATCTGCCATTATTATTTGATAGTCCATATTGTAAAAATACTACAATAATTACTATTTTGCAATATTTTTGCAATAAATTAAGCCTCAGCTAATTCCTCTTCCAAGTCCTTCTCTACCCTTAATTTATCAATTATAAATTGCTGTCTTTCCATTGTATTGGTACCCATATAGAAAGTCAAGAGGTCTTTAATCTTAGTTTGATTACTTAAGATAATGGGATCTAACTTGATATTTTCATTTATAAATTCACCAAATTCCTCAGGTGAAATCTCCCCTAATCCTTTAAATCGAGTAATTTCGGCAGCTTTTCCTATTTTTTCAATTGCTCTTCTTCTTTCTTCATCCGAATAGCAATAGATGGTTTCCTTTTTATTTCTAACTCTGAATAATGGCGTATCTAGAATATATAAATGTCCATCACGAACTAAATCAGGGAAAAACTGTAGGAAAAAAGTCATTAAAAGTAAGCGAATGTGCATTCCATCTACATCGGCATCCGTAGCAATAATCACTTTTCGATAACGCAATCCTTCTAAACCTTCTTCTATATTCAACGCATGTTGCAAAAGGTTAAATTCTTCATTTTCATATACCAATTTTTTGGTCTTACCATAGCAATTTAATGGCTTACCTCTCAAACTAAATACAGCTTGTGTTTGCACATCACGCGATTTAGTGATAGAACCGGAGGCAGAATCTCCCTCAGTGATAAAAATCATGGTATCATCTTTCCTATCGTGCTTATTATCATCATAATGCACACGGCAATCTCTTAATTTTTTATTATGAAGATTGGCTTTCTTAGCTCTTTCATTGGCTAATTTTTTAATGCCAGCCATGTCTTTGCGTTCCCGCTCAGATTGCATGATTCTTTTTTGAATTGCTTCAGCAGTTTTAGGATTTCTATGTAGAAAATCATCTAATGCTTTCTTTACGAAATCATTGATGAAAGTCCGCATGGTTGGTCCATCAGGCGCCACATTTTGAGAGCCTAATTTAGTTTTCGTTTGAGATTCGAAAACAGGTTCTTGCACTCTAACAGCTACAGCCGCCACAATAGCTTGTCTAATATCAGAAGGATCGTAATTTTTACCATAAAAATCACGAACAGTTTTCACTATGGCCTCTTTAAATGCTACTAAGTGCGTTCCTCCTTGCGTTGTATTTTGTCCATTTACGAAAGAATAGTATTCTTCACCATATTGATTAGCGTGTGTCATCGCCATTTCAATATCATCTCCTTTCAGATGAATAATTGGATAGCGATTTGTTTCCTCATCTGTCTTTCGTTCTAATAAATCTGCTAGCCCATTAGCAGAATGAAATTTTTCACCATTGAAATTAATGGTCAAACCAGCATTTAGAAATGCATAATTCCACATTTGCTCTTCCAAAAAGCCTGGAATAAAATGGTAATTTTTAAAAACCGTTTCATCTGGTTCAAAAGCAATTAAGGTCCCATTTCTTCCGCTAGAGGTAGTTACTTCAGCATCATTTGTTAAGACTCCTCTTTGGAATTCTGCTACTTTCGTTTGTCCTTCTCTATAGGCCTGAACTTTAAAGTAATTAGAAAGTGCATTCACTGCTTTGGTACCCACACCATTTAAGCCTACTGATTTTTGGAAAGCTCCAGTATCATATTTACCACCAGTGTTAATTTTGGATACGCAATCCACAACTTTTCCAAGCGGAATTCCTCTCCCATAATCTCTAACCTCAACTCTTTGATCTGTTATTTTAATTTCTATTGTTTTACCAAACCCCATCATGTGTTCATCAATGGAGTTGTCAATCACTTCTTTTACCAATACGTATATTCCATCATCAGGAGAAGAACCGTCTCCTAATTTACCAATATACATACCAGGTCGCATACGAATATGCTCCCGCCAATCCAGTGATTTTATACTATCCTCGTCATATTGAAATTCTGCCATCGCGTTTTATTGGATTGAAAGTTTAAACCTACTCAAATTTTAAAATTACAAAGCTTTTTCTAATTGTAAAGCTTTTTGGGTTTCACTCTAATGAAAATTAAGCATAGAAAGTTATCAATATAGATAAAGCCCTACATCAAGCAAAGTGAATAAAATATTTGAATATGAGACAATTAACACCTAGAAAATATAGGGTTAATTATT
>QNXU01000172.1 GCA_003973485.1 Bacteroidota bacterium
CTAACTCCCTATTTTCTGTTTCAAACGATAGGATAGTAGCTAGACAAGATATTCTCATAGAGGTAGATTGTAACTTTAAGGGAATAAAAGACAATAGTGCGAATGAATATGGAAGAGGGGTCATGGAAATATATACTTCATCAGGCTCAGAAATTAGGAAAGATTTACTGATACACAATGCACTTCCTATATGGAGAATTACACATTCGACCATATTAAAGAAGTGGATTTTATCTACGATTTAGCAGGAGTAAATCGCCCAAAAGATGTGAGTGAACTCAACTGATGCACTTGTGAATGCTGCCTGTTACCTCTCTCGTCTCTGCATCTCTTTTTATTGTTGTGCACAACATGGGTAAGAAGCTGCTCAGGAAGGCAGAATGATCAGCACCTTAATCAGTTTATGGTGCAGCGTGTATTAAGTGCCAAAGATATAAATCACGGGCGATGGGGTGCTATTTTTGCTGGTCTATTGAAATTGCCTGTTTTGTTCTTTATGGTAATTCCAGGTGTCATTTCCATCGTTATATTCTCAGGAATGGATATAAGTGGGCTTAATTATTATATGAAAACGGAAGCAGGAGAGGTGCTCTGTACGGATTTGGCAGATTGTCCTAATATGACCTATCCACTATTAATTTATAGTCTATTGCCCACAGGTTTGTTGGGAATTGTAATTGCAGGATTATTGGCTGCCATGTCATCTAGTATCAGTGCTACCTTAAATTCCTCTTCCACCTTAATCACTATGGATTTTGTTAAAGCCATAAAGCCTGATATGACTAGCAAACAATTGGTTAGGACAGGGCAAATTGCAACATTAGTTTTGGTTTTGCTTGCAGCACTTTGGGCACCACAAATTGACCGATTCGGTTCTCTTTTTGATTACTTGCAGATTATCTTAGGATTAATAGCACCACCTATTGTAGCGGTATTTTTAATGGGCCTATTTTGGAAAAGAGCCAACGGTCATGGAGCAATTGCTGGTTTAGCAGGAGGTTTTATTCTAGCGATTTTTATAATTCTTTCTAGCATTTTTGAATGGGTACCAGCAATAAATGAAATTCATTTTTTGCATAAAGCACCACTTTTAATGTTAGCTGTAATGGTCATTCAAATGCTAGTGAGTTTAATGACTGCACCACCGGAAGAAGAAAAGGTAGACGGTATGGTTTGGTCAAGTAAAATATTCAGAGCCGAAGCTAAAGAATTGGAAGGCTTGCCTTGGTATAAGAATTACCGAATTCTATCTATCCTGTTGCTTATAGTCACGGCAGCAATTGTAGTCTGGTTCTGGTAAGATGAAATTCGTAATTCAAAAATTTATAATTCTTAATTAAAATGACTTGGTGGAAAGAAGCGGTAGTATATCAAATTTATCCTAGAAGTTTTAAAGACAGCAATGGAGATGGAATAGGAGATCTTCCTGGTATCTTCAGTAAATTAGATTATATCAAATCTTTAGGTGTAGATGTGATTTGGCTATGTCCAATTTATGACTCTCCCAATGACGATAATGGCTATGATGTAAGCGATTATCGGCAAATCATGAAAGATTTTGGTACGATGGCCGATTTCGATGAATTATTAGAAGGCATTCATCATAGAGGAATGAAATTGATAATGGATATTGTTCCTAATCATACTTCAGATGAACATCGATGGTTTAAGGCATCTGCTGAAAGTGAAGATAACCCCTATCGAGATTATTACATTTGGCGAAAAGGAGATAAAAATCAATTACCCAATAATTGGCCTTCATTTTTCTCTGGAAATGCTTGGAATTATAATGAAAAAACTCAATCTCATTATCTGCATTTATTTTCCAAAAAGCAGCCTGATTTAAACTGGGAAAATCCTAAAGTACGTCAAGAGATTTATGACATCATGCATTTCTGGTTTAAAAAGGGTATTGATGGTTTTCGTATGGATGTGGTAAGTCTTATTTCCAAACCTCCTGGCTTACCAAATACTGAGAGCAATGTTTTTACAGAAATTATTTCAAAATATTATGCCAATGGTCCTAGAGTTCATGAATATTTAAAGGAAATGAATCAAAAGGTTTTGCGCCATTATGATTGCATGACAGTAGGAGAAGGCCCAGGAATTACACTTGATAATGCCCTGAATTATGTAGGTGAGGATAGAGAGGAATTGAATATGGTATTTCATTTTGGTCACATGTATATTGATAATGGCTCTGGTGGAAAATATGATCCCATTCCTTATGATTTAGTGGATATGAAAAAGGTTTTCAATGATTGGGATGCAAAACTGAAAGGAAAGGGCTGGGGAAGCATTTTTCTAGGAAATCATGATTTTCCGCGAGTGGTTTCTCGCTTTGGAAATGATGGCCTCTACTGGCAAGAATCGACCAAATTGATTGCCACTTTGCTCTTAAGTATGAGAGGGACACCTTATATTTTTCAAGGAGATGAAATTGGAATGACTAATGTGGCTTATGAATCTATTGAAGAATATCAAGATATAGAGACCTTAAATAGCTGGAAAGATGCCATGCAAAAAGGTGTTGATCCTGAGAATTTCATGAAGCTTGTTCACCAGCAAAGTAGAGATAATGCTAGAACGCCTTTTCAATGGAATACAACTAAAAATGGAGGCTTTTCGGATGGAATACCTTGGTTGAAATCCAATGATAATTTTGAGCTTATAAATGTAGAAAATCAAGAAAATGATAAAGATTCTGTCTTGAATTTTTATCGTAAAATGGTGAAATACAGGAAAGAAAACCCGACTTTGGTCTATGGGGATTACGAATGTTATCAGGTAGAGCATCCTGAATTGTTTCTCTTTAAACGAAGCGATGAAGAAAATACTTATTGGGTATTGCTAAATTTTTCAGAATATCATCATGATGTAGACGTTCAATTGCCAGAAAATTTGAGCCTAGAAATGAACAATTATGTTGAGCCTAATGCAAGTAAAAGATTAAGGCCTTGGGAGGCAAAAATTTTAAAGGAGAGATAAGATTTTTTTTCTCAATAATATGATCTTTAGCTAAAGAGAGAACCACTCAACAAATCCAATTTTTTATTTTCAAAAATTCCCTCTAATTTCCGCTAATGGAAAACGATAAAGATTTAGAAAATAATAATCCGCCAGTACTAGGGAAGTGGAAGAATTTCTACTGGTTATTAATTATCGTACTAATCACTCTGATTAGTATTTTTTACGCTATAACCCGATATTTTGCATGAGCGCTTTAGATTGGATTGTCCTTTTCGGAACACTTATAATGATTGTAAGCTATGGTGTTTATAAAACCAGAGGTAGCAAAAACATAGAATCTTATTTGAAAGGAGATAACAGCATGAAATGGTGGACTATTGGTCTGTCCATCATGGCTACCCAAGCCAGTGCTATTACTTTTTTATCCACTCCAGGTCAAGCCTATGAAAGTGGAATGGGCTTTATTCAATTTTATTTTGGTTTGCCCTTGGCTATGATTATTCTGAGTATCTGGGTTTTACCGATTTATTATAAATTAAAAGTTTATACAGCTTATGAATACCTGGAATCCCGGTTTGATTTAAAAACCAGAATATTAGGAGCATTTCTTTTTCTCATTCAAAGAGGATTGGCTGCGGGAATTACCATTTATGCACCTGCCATTATTCTTTCTTCCATATTAGGTTGGCCTTTGGTCTACACTACAGTAATCATTGGCTCTTTGGTAATTATTTATACTGTAAGTGGAGGAACAAAGGCGGTAAGTCAAACGCAAAAGCATCAGATGATTATCATGATGGGAGGGATGATAGTAGCTGGGCTTTTTGTGGTGAAACTGCTTCCAGAGGATATAGGAATAGTAGAGGCTACAAAATTAGCAGGTTATTTAGGAAAGCTTGAGTTGATTAATACTGAAGTTGATCTGGAAAACCGCTATACTTTATGGACTGGTTTATTAGGAGGTTTATTTGTGGCTTTATCTTATTTCGGCACTGATCAATCACAAGTTGCGCGATATTTATCTGGAAAGTCCTTAACAGAAAGCAGATTGGGCTTAATGTTTAATGGCTTACTGAAAATTCCAATGCAGTTTATTATTTTATTTATAGGCGCTTTAGTATTTGTGTTTTATCAATTCAATCAGGCCCCTGTGTTTTTCAATGAGGCTGCTAAAGATGAAGTCTATTTAAATGAAGAGCAAAAAGAAAAGTATCAAGCTGTAGAACAGCAATATTCTGATTTATTTGAAGAAAAGAGAAAACAAGTTCATTTATTATCCACTGCTGAAGGAGAAGAGGTAGAGAGATTAAAGCAAAAGATTTCTGGCATTCATGATCAAGAGGAACAATTACGGGATGAAGTAAAAGGGATAATTAAAGCTACAAATGAGGATTTAGAAACCACTGATACTGACTATGTTTTCATCACCTTTGTAATGGAAAACTTACCCAAAGGTATTGTAGGCCTTTTGCTAGCGGTTATTTTTTCTGCAGCCATGTCATCCACAGCTTCTGAGTTAAATGCATTAGCTTCCACTAGTATAATTGACATTTATAAGCGAAACATTTATCAAAATGGAAGTGAAAAACATTATTTGATTGCCTCAAAACTTTTTACGCTTTTCTGGGGATTAGTAGCAGTGTTTTTTGCCACCTTTGCCGGCTTATTAGATAATTTAATCCAAGCTGTAAATATTTTAGGTTCAATATTTTATGGCACCATATTAGGTATTTTCTTATCTGGCTTTTTCATTAAATACATAAAGGGAAATGCAGTATTTATTGGAGCAGTAATAGCTCAAATAGTAGTGCTATATTTTTATTTTTTCAGTGATATGGCTTATCTCTGGTTCAATCTTATTGGCTGCGGAATTGTGATTTTATCAGGATTACTTTTTCAGTATGTTAAAAATAAAGGATAATTTAAATGGGTGCTGAAATCAAATGCTTCAAGTTTGATTATGATTAATTCCAGATTAGAGGATGCTTATATTTTGATTGGGATAAATAGAGAAAACAGAAATTAATTCAACAATATAGGCTATAACTGTTTAAACCTTTTAAATCGAAATTATAATTATTATACGTTTAACCATCTAATATTTCAATATATTTGGAGGTTTCCCTTGGTAGTTGTATTTTTCTAATCTATATGAAATTATACGGTAAAATAATTTTTTCCTTTTTGTTTATGTTTTTGAGTGACAAATTGATAGCTCAAGATCCTGAATTAGCAAAGATTTATCTGGAGCAAGCTGATCAGGTTTATGCAGAAGCAAAAGATGCTATTGAGATTGCAAAGGATATTTATATTCAGGCTGCAGAAGCAGACACCATGAATGTAAGGGCAAACTATATGGCGGGAGTACTTTATTTGGAAACCGTAAACAGAGATTATTCTACTAAGTATTTCGAAAGGGTTAAAAGATTAGATCCTAAGTATCGGTTTAATATTGATTATTTGTTAGGAAGAGGATATCAATATGGATTAGAATTTGAAAAAGCTTTAAAATATTTCTTAGCCTACAAAAACAAAGTAACATCTGACAGAAGTTACAGGGGGCGTGATAAAACCTCAGTATATGAAGTAAATGATAGAATTGAGGAATGCCAAAATGCAAAAGAAATTATTGGAATGCCTTCTTCTTACACCATAGAAAATGTAAGTGAAAATGTTAACTCTACCTGGCCTGATTATGCCCCTGTATTAAATGAAGATGAAACTGTAATGATTTTCACTTCTAGGCGACAAGAAGGCAACACCAACGAAAATGTTGATAAAGATAATTTTTATTTTGAGGACATTTACATCTCAAAAAGGAATGGAGTGACTTGGAGTAAAGCCAAAAATATTGGTCAAAATGTAAATACATTATATCACGATTCTAATTTATTCTTAAGTAGCGATGGAAAAACCTTATATATTTATTCTGATGAGGGTAATGGAGATATATTTTATTGTACAGAAAATGAAAATGAGGAATGGTCTAAGCCAAAGCCATTAGAAGGGAGAATCAACTCACAAGGTTTTGCTGAACAATCCATTTGGGTATCGGATGATGGTGAGTTTATGATGTTTGCCTCCAATAGACCAGGCGGATATGGTGGCTTCGATATTTATGGGTGCTATAAAGAAGATGGACAATGGAAAAGACCTTTTAATATGGGGCCAGAAATTAATACCAGAGCAGATGAAGACGGACCTTATATGGCAAAAGATGGCATTACATTGTATTTCAGTAGTAAAGGACATAAAGGGTTTGGTGGATTTGATGTTTTTACTAGTACTTATAATGACAAAACTGAAAAATGGAACAAACCTGAAAATTTGGGCTATCCAGTTAATACGGTAGATGATGAGGTATATTTTCATCCAACAGCGGATGGCGAGAGAGGATACTTGGCTTCTGTTAGAGAAGAAGGTCTCGGTTTTACAGATATTTACATGGTAACTCATGTAGGTAATTTGGAAAAAACAGCAAAAGAAAGAATTTCTAAATTAAAAGAAAGAGAGAATGATTTTATAACGGATGAACAACTGGAGGTAAAAAGACTAATCGATTCAGTTCTTAATATTTCAGCTTATCAGGTTTATTTTGAGGTTAACTCAAGTGAAATAGACGATAGTCATAATGAAAAATTAATTGAAATGGCTAATTTTTTGAAGTCACATCAAAATCTTGGCGTTCAAATTTCTGCCTTTGCTTCTTCAGATGGTAATCCAAAATATAATTATGAACTTTCCAACAGACGAGCACAGTCTGTATTGAAGTTCTTTAAAGAGAATGGAATTGAGCCAGATCGCTTAGCAGCAAGAGGATTTGGTATCTTGAAAGGAAGTGAAGATAAATCTAGAAAAGCGGAAGTGAAAATTTTAGATCTTTCAAGATTTGAAGAATAAATTAGCCAGTTATGATGGTTTCACAACTGGCTAAAGTTAATTCTTATAAAGAATCAATTAAGTCCTGATTTCTTTTAACATAACCGAAATCTCCTGAGCTATTTTGTTTAGCTAATTCTATGGATTTTTCTGCTACTTTAATTGCTTCTTTCTTATCACCCATTTTAGCTAAAATTTGAGCTTTTAAATGTAAGTTCCAAAATTGAGCACTATTGTTTCCTTCAGCTAAGTATGTATTTATCCATGTTAGCGCTTGTTTTAAGTCTTTATCAGTAGTATAATAATAATTTGCTGCGGTAATTAGGTTTCTTGGGTTAACCTTAGTGTTTTGTTCAATTTGAGCCATCACTAAGTCATCATAAGAAACTTCAAATGGTATTTTTAAACTTACATTTTCCCATTCGAAATGAATGTTTGCTGATTTGTTATCTGCACTGATATCAGAAATTTGGTATGTTAAAGTTTCAACAGTTTCATCTAATTTTTCTACTTCTTGAATAACAGACATAACTTCTTTAGATTCATCATAGTTTCCTACATTTCCACCTAATGAAAGATCGCTGTACAACTTGAATTCCCATTCTTTTTCGCCTGGAGTCATAAATATTAGATATTCACCTGGCTCTACTTTAGTACCTGCAATGACAGCTTCAGTATTTATATTTAATACTGTTCCGCTATTAGCACCTGCTCTCCATAATACTCCGTAAGGTTGTAAATAATCATTCCCATCTCCAAAAATTTTACGACCTTTTACACTGGGTCTAAAGTAGCTGATGGCAACATCTGTTAACCCAACAGTAGTTTCAACTTTTGCTTTAGCCGAAGGCTGAGGTATTTCGATTTGAGCATTTAGCTCAAGGCTACCTATTATTAGAATAGATAAACCAAATAGTAAAATTGATTTTTTCATAATGATTTGTGTTTTAGTTTAATTAAATTGCTATTTAGCCAACTAAAACTACATTTCTTAATGAATGTTGCAAAAAAAAGAGTAGATCGCTCAATATTTTCAAACCCAAATGTTGTAGAGCTAGCGCAAGATTTATTGGGTAATGTAATATGTACAAATATTGACGGTATTTATTGTGAAGCTAAAATAACAGAAACGGAGGCTTATTCTGGTAAGAATGACAAAGCCTGTCATGCATACGGGGGTAAATTCACAAAAAGAACAGCAACAATGTATGAGGCTGGAGGCACTGCCTATATTTATTTATGCTATGGAATTCATCATCTTTTCAATATTATGTACCAAACAATATAATCG
>QNXU01000166.1 GCA_003973485.1 Bacteroidota bacterium
TCCAAGACCTTTATCACCTTGTTTCCCAATAAAATGTTCAATTGGTATGTCCCACTTTTCAGATGGTCTATACTCATATATATTTTATCGTGTCCCATTTGGGTTTTCATGGTGATGGGCATGAATGCAGGTGATTGTTGGATGTAAATGTAGGCTGGCCAACAGCTTTGGTATGGAAGATATGTTTCCAATGATGGAACATATGTTTCAAGTGATGGTAATGCTTTGTCCTACACCTGTTTGGAGAGGTATTCGATTGGAGTACAGCCCACAATCTCCTTGAAACATTTGTTGAAATAAGAAGGAGTGTTGAACCCGACCTGATAGGCAATTTCTGAGATGGAAGCATCGGATTCGGCCAGTAGTTCTTTGGCCAGGTTGATGCGCTGTGTCCGTACAAATTCCGTGGTGGACATTCCCGTGACGGCATGTAACTTTTTATGGAGCTGCGAACGGCTCATGTGCATCAGTTGGGAAAACTTTTCGCTGGTAAAGTCAGGGGTTGTGATGTTCTTGTCCAGAACTTGCTGGAGTCGCCCCAAAAACTCGGTCTCTGTCTTGGTGGGTACAAGTCCCGGGTCCACTTTGAAGGTCTTGGAATAATGCTGTTGAAGGCGTATCCTATTTTCCAAAAGTTTTTCTACCCTCACCTTCAAAACAGTAGGGCTGAACGGTTTGGTCACATAGGCGTCGGCCCCGGTCTCTAGCCCTCTTAATTGGTTTTCCTCTCCTGCCTTGGCCGTAAGCAAAACTACAGGGATATGGCTGGTGAGTTCATCATTTTTAATGATCTTACAGAGTTCGATACCATTTTGAACCGGCATCATAATATCACTGATGATCAGATCCGGAAGTTGGTCCATGGCCGTTTCTACGCCTTCCTTGCCGTTCCGTGCCTTCAGGATGGTGTAATCATTTTTGAAAATGGAGACCAAATAGGCCAAAATATCCGTATCATCATCCACAAGGAGTAGGGATGTTTTTTTGGTGCCTTTTTTTGTGGTCTGGCCAAGAACCGTATTGTTTCTAGGGGCAATGACCTTGTCCAGACCGTTTGACCCATAAGCTGATTGGATTATGGGCAATGTGAGCGTGAATTGGATCATGTTCTCCCCAATATTGTGCGCAATGATACTTCCCTGGGATAAGGATACCAGCTCCCTGACCAATGCCAGGCCAACGCCGACCCCTTCCGAAGCTGCATTGTTCTGGTGGAACCGATTGAACAACTTGCCGAGGTCTTCAATTTCCATTCCATTGGTGTTGTTTACTGTGGAGAGGACCAAACTGTCCTGCTCTTTTCTGGCATTTACCAATACTTGACTGCCCTTAGGTGCATATTTCACTGCATTGGACAAAAGATTGGAAACTATCTTTTCCACGACATCCCTGTCGAACCAAGCATCGTCCATTTTTCCGAACTCAGATGCGATCGTTATGTTTTTCTCCTTCGCGATATAGGCAAAGGCTTCCACCAATTGGACCAACACACCTCTTAGGTCTCCTTTTTCAACTTTGAGTTCAAGATTATTAACCGCCTGAATATTGCCATATCGCTTATTCAGTCCTGAAATCTCTAAAATATTATCCGCCATAAAAATTATTCTTGTATGCTATCAGAATTTGCTTGACTTGCCTCTTCTTCCACGCTTTCTCTCATTTTTCTCATCTTCTCCCTGTGCTCTTTTCTTTTTTCTTTATCCTGAATAAAATCTCCAATAGGACCTAAATCCAGGTCAGCTTTCATCAGCGCTGGAACTTGCGAAATATCAAATTTCCCTTCCAGAAAACCAACAAAAAGACCATCCTTAGTATCGGCTGATGCATACAATATATCCTCTCTTCCTGCAGGGGCTTTAATTTCTATGTCCGCATCATTCATTCTTGCTGTAAAAATAGACTCCCAATCCGTGAAATCTTGATTGCTTTTCCATTCAGCAAATGCTGCCTTCTTAGATTCCTCATCCCATTGAATTTGCAAAACATGAAGTTTTTTGATGTCTTTAGTGGCTTCAGCAAAATCAGGATTATTATTTGAATTAATCATCTTGATATTGCTAGGATACAAATTGATATTTAAGCTGTGAATTTCTTTTTCCTGAAGGCTTTTGAGTGGATCTTCAATTTTTTGCTCACAAGCAGAGAATATAAATAAGCTGAATATAGATAGAATTAATAGTCGCATAGTTCAAATGTTTTTAATGAAAAAAAGCAAGGTAAGTCTTTGCTTGCCCTTGCTAAATTTAGTTTTATTATTTGAAATTATTTCTGATCATCTTCCATGTTTTCAAGCTGCTCAAGGTTTTCCATTCCTGAAATATTGAGCCCTTTTGCCATTTTAGACATTTGCTTTAAGTCAATTTCACCGAAAATGCTAGCGGCTACAAAGCTACTGTCACTTCCTACCAACATCACCAACTCATTCACTAAGCCGCCTTTTTCTTGAATTAAAAATCGGATATCAGAATCCCCATCTCTAACGGTCATTAATTCATCGTATCCTTTTAAAAAAGCTGCATTTGCTTCATTAAATAAAGCGGCACCTTGGCTAGTTTTGCTATTGGCTATCAATTTAATTCCTTTCAAGCCTGAAACTGCTTTTTTCATGGCTTCCTCTTCTTCTCCTTCTACTTCAAAGTTGGAGAATAATTCGATCATTCGCTGATTCACTGAAACTATGGTAAATGTCTCATCACCTGAGTATTTATTATAAAATTTCATGAATTCAGTATTCTGTGCTTGTGTTGCTAAGCTTACTAAAGCTAATACAACTATTAATCCTATCTTTTTCATTTTTTTTCTGTTTTTGATTATTGCAAATTGTCTACTGTCAATTGTCTATTGTTAAGAATTCTCCGGTCTGACCTCCGGTACTGACCTAATTGTCTAGGTTCTAGAATCTAGACTCTAGGCTCTATTCATCATCCGTCTTGCCCTTCTTTTTTATTTTCTTTTCTATCTGGTTGAAAAGTATTTTTCACTTTCTCTTGAGCTGTATTAATCATTTCAAGAGAGCTTAAATGCTTTTTGCCGTGATTCATCATGGAAGCCATCAACTCTAAAGTTGCTTTTGCTTCTTTATAGGCTTTTTCTTCTTGTTGTGCCAACTGCTTTTGTTCTTGTTGCTGTGGCATCCACCAAGTGAAGAAGCCTAAAGCGAAGACTACCAAAATGGAGGCTGCAACTTTCATCCAGTTCCAACTGTCTACTGGTTTAGACTTCTTCTGAATTTTTGCCATGATATTTTCATCAAAGCTATCATCCAGCACAAGGTTTTGCTTAGCTTCTTCATGGCCTTCAAACCAATTCGCCATTTGCTTCAGCTCCCCTTTTAGGCTGTCCTTATTGGCTTTCAGTTCACTTTTGAACTGCATTTCTTCTACTTGGCTGAGTTCACCCAACCAGTATTTTTCAAGCCATTGTTCGAGTTTTTCTAATGCCATGGTCATTTATTTTTTGCATGCTTGCTTTCAAAAATTTTCTAGAGCGGAAAAGGTCAGATTTCACTTGTGCTTCGGATATTTCCAATGTCTCCGCTATTTCTTGATAACTATTTCCTTCTACCTCTCTTAAAATGAAGACTGTTTTTTGCTTTTCGCTCAACTGCTCCATCACTTCCTGCATAATTTTCCACTGGTCTTGCCAAAGAGAAATTGTGCCGGGATCTTGTCCAAAAGTCTTCTCTAATTTGAGCGAATCTTGATGCTTTTGGACTGTCTTTTTCTTCCTTAACCTATCTAAGCAAATGTTCTTTACAATTTGCATGCCCCAAGCCTCAGGATTTTCAACTGACTCCCAGTCAGCTCTTTTATCCCAAATCTTAATCAAAGCTTCTTGAGTCGCATCTTTAGCCTCCTCCTCATCTTTCAAAAAGAAGAAACCAAAGCGGAAGAGCTTATTTTTCTGGCTTAGGTAGATATTTTTAAAGTAGTTTTCTTCGCTCATTACAATAGGTAGATGCACAACTGAAGTGAAAGTTACAGAGAATTTAAATTTATTTTAAGAAATATGGTTTTTATGATTTATTTGACTGATTATCAGTCAAATAATTAACTTTCTAATCTTCAAATACTTCTACCAATAATAACTTTAAGGTCCAAGCGGACGCTTGAACAAGTAGTAGATTTCAGCAAAGCTGAATTAATTAACCACAAAGAGACAATAGAACACAAAGAAAAATAACCGAGGTTATTTTTAATATATGAACATTATCTTTTTAGGTTAAAAGTCAAGTCCTATATTTTAGACAAGTTAAAGTTGACACTTTTGTAGTGTTTAGACTACAAAATAGTGCTGATTTAGTTTTATATTTATATAAAACCTGTTGTATTCTTTTGATTCTGTTGTGGTTAAATAAAAAAAACAGCTTTAGCTGTTAATTTAATATGGTAATAATAGGGCAAAGAAGTATCTTAACAACTTTACCATTAAATCGTCATTATGAAATTTATTTTTAGTCTTACGATATTATTATTCTCTTTCAGTTCTTTTTCTATTGCCCAAGAAGAAAAAGCAAACCATCTTCTTTTTTGGGAAAAACTAGAGCAACACTGCGGGAAAGCTTATGCAGGGAAAGTGGTAACTGCTCCAGTACCTAAAGATTTTCAGCAACAAGGTTTAGTCATGCACTTTAAATCTTGTGGTGAAGGACAAATAAGAATTCCTTTTGTGGTGGGTGATAACCGCTCCAGAACATGGATTTTCACTTTAAATGATAATAGCATCCAATTAAAACATGACCACCGACATGAAGATGGAAGTCCTGATGATATTACGATGTATGGCGGAACTAGCCCAAATACGGGATTTGACAGCTTGCAGTATTTCCCTGCTGATCAAGGAACCACAGACTTAATCCCTTTTGCAGCGGGAAATGTATGGTGGGTCAGTATTTCTGATTCTACTTTTACTTATAATCTGAGAAGAGTGAGTAGTGATAAACCTATTAGAGTTGAATTTGATTTGACAGAAGAAGTGGAAGCACCTGCTGCTCCTTGGGGCTGGCGAGAAGAATAGAATATCTCCTGTTTTACAATTATAATCTCCTTTTACTGTAACTATAAGATTAAACAACTAGTCTTTATGATATCGATTAAACTTAAAATAGATAATATAAAGACATGGATAATAATCAAGAATTATTAAAACCAATTAAATTAAGAGATTTAACATTAAAAAATAGAGTCATTATGGCTCCCATGACGAGAAGTCGTGCCGATAACCCCGGTAAAGTGCCTACTGCAGATTTACAAGGAAAATATTACCAGCAAAGGGCTTCCGCTGGACTAATCATTACGGAAGGCTCACAGGTTTCTGAAAAAGCTGTGGGATATGTGAACACGCCTGGCATTCACACCAAAGTACAAACAGAAGGTTGGAAAGAAGTGGTCAAAATGGTGCATGATGAAGGTGGGAAAATATTTATCCAGCTTTGGCATGTAGGCAGAATATCACATCCTGATTTTCATAATGGAGATTTACCTCATGCTCCTTCTGCTATTAATCCAGAGGCTAAATCTTATACTCCTGAGGGATTTAAAGATACTGTCAGTCCAAAAGAAATGACACTAGAGGATATCAAACAAACCATTCAGGACTTCAAAAATGCTGCGAAAAATGCATGGGAAGCAGGTTTTGATGGAGTAGAAATTCACTCTTCTAATGGTTATTTATTGCATCAATTTTTTAGTTCCACCTCCAATATCCGTGAGGATGAGTATGGAGGATCGATTGAAAACAGAGTGAGAATTCTTTTTGAAATCATAGATGAAATCAAAACGGTGATGCCAGAAAATAGAATTGGCTTGAGATTAAATCCTTCCTTACATGGTATTTTCGGTATGACTTTAAATGAGGATACCATTCCAACTTTCGATTATATCATTAAAAAGTTGAATGAGTATGATTTAGCCTATTTACATCTTTCAGAACCTTTTAATGATGTATCTGATGTAGAACATGCTGTAACAGAAATTGCCAAAAGATATCGTCCTATTTATAAAGGCAACTTGATGATCAACGCAAATTTCGATCAAGAGAAGGGTAATAAGGTAATTGAAGAAGGAGATGCAGACATGGTAGCTTATGGAAAACCTTATATTTCAAATCCAGATTTAGTAGAGCGATTTGCCGCAAATGCAGCATTAGCAGAATATAACACGGATACATTTTACACACCAGGGCATAAAGGCTATACGGATTATCCGAAACTGCAAGAAGTAGAAAGTTAATTTTCAGTAGTTTACAGTGGTTGAGCCACCCTGATGAAAGTTGGGGTGGTTTTTTATTTGCTAGAATTAAACTAAAATTGATATTAGTCGTGTTAAAGATTTAGCAAGTACAGCATGCGATTCCATTCTAATGTTGTACCTTTGTAGCCCTTCAAACGGAAGGAGCAATTAATTGACATATGGGGTTGACCGGTATTGACGGTAAGTGTGAATTATGTATTAGCATGCAGGGTGGAGAATGTACATCCTTAAGTAATTCATTCCAACTATAATTGGCGAATCTAATTACGCCATGGCTGCATAATCTTAATTTATTAAGATAAAGCTTTAAGGGTTGAGTCCGCTAGCTAGCGGATTCCCCAGCCACATTCCTCGTTCCTTCGTTTTTCCGGGAGCGGTCAAGGAGTGTCGACAGGAGAAACTAGCGTGGTGATGCTATTAAGCCATTGCGAAACTTAAGTAGCTAAGGCCTGCAACAGGACTGTTACTTTCCATAACAGGCTCGAAAACCTAATTAGTAACTAAGCATGTAGAAGATGCATCGTTTCCTTATCCGGACGAGGGTTCGAATCCCTCCAACTCCACAATTCTTAATTCAAACCCTTATAAGTCTTTGATTTGTAGGGGTTTAAATTTTGAGTAATTTTTCCAGTGTCTATTCAGTGTCAAAATTTATTTAACCTTTCTTTAATTTTTGAAATATAGTGACAATTACAGAAAGGACTAATGTCACAATTAGATAATTCTTAAAAGCAGTCCCATATTTTTCAAGGCTTAGAGGTGGCCCACCTGAAATTAACCACCAAAACGGTATAAAACAGACTAAAGCTGTCATAACTAGATTTAAAACAAAATTTCTCATAGTGAATTTAATTTTTCAATACGCTACCATCCTCGAATATAATTGCTGTCACTTCAAAATCTAATTTGATGTTTTGGTAATTCTCTTCTCGTAGCCTTTTGACTTTTTCGTATAATCTGTACTTAGGATCATAGTTACTATATTTTATACGGTACTCAGGTATACCTAGTGGACTATACATAACACCAGAACCATTTTCATTAGGTGACTCTAATGTAATTGGGGAATCAAATTCTAATTCATCTGTTTCAACAATCAAATCTTCGTATTTATCTAAGATTAGCACTTTGAATTTAAATTGTTTAATTCCTCTTGAATCTTCATGTAGTTTATGACGAACATGACTAAATTGAATTGGCATTACGGAAGTAAAAGGATATTCAGCTTCTTCAAATCGTTTTAGATTTAAAGTTTCTATTGAAACGTAATCCCCTATTTCTGCATTTCTAAGTATTAAGGCTTTCCTTTCGTTGATAAACTTTTCAAGTGCTGGGTTTTCATACTTGATAAATGCATCATAAATAGTACTGTCGGGTAAATGGGTTTTATAACTAAACATTAAATTATTAGAATCATTAATCCAAATAATTTTTCTCGAGGTAAGAATTGAATTTCTGAATAAACCCTTAATCCCTTTGTTCTTCTTACTTTTAGTTTTCTCAAATAAATCAATAGATTTCGATATATATTCCATGTCTTCTTCTAAGAGGAAATTATATTCAGCAGAATCATATAAAGATTCAAATTTATGAAGTACAGTATTTATGTCATTTATACTTATTTGATACTCTTCAGACCCATATTCACTCTTTCCTGTATCAGAAACTAAATTGAACTTAATGGAAAAGACCTTATCAAAATCATACTTGCCAGAGTTTATCTCAATAAATCCTGATAAGCCATCCTTCTCTATTTTTCTAATAGTATCGCCTTCATTTATTTCGTACGAATAATCTGCATATTTAAATAACAATGAATCTACTTGCTTTTTTGTGTAGTCTCCTTCAACTAAATTTTCTAATTTCACTTTTT
>QNXU01000035.1 GCA_003973485.1 Bacteroidota bacterium
TTTTAATTTGGTTGCTTCAATTTCACTATTTAATATAACTTTATCATGAGGATTTTGACCGCCCCATTTTCCAATATTTCTATTCCATAATCGCACTTTTCTATCAGGGTACCAACCGCTATGTTTAATCCATTGGCCGCAATAATTGTTAAGTCTGGGCATTTCATAAGCTTGAATCTTATTTACTGCAGTCGATTTTAACTTTTTAATTTCTTGAGCTAACTTTTCGCTTAGGCATTCATCAGCATCTAATGAAAGTACGAAATCAAATTTTGCCTGATTCATTGCGAAGTTTTTTTGTTCAATATGCCCCTTGAATTCATTTTTAACAAACCTAACCTGCTCATAAGAGGTACAGATAGCCTCTGTTTTATCAGTAGAATAGCTGTCCACCACTACAATTTCATCTGCTACGGATAGCAATGAATCCAAACACCTTTCGATGTTTTGCTCTTCATTAAAAGTTATTATGACTGCGCTAATTTTCATTTAAAATAAGTTAAGCTGAATATTTTTGAGCGAATTCAATGCATTTTTCCCAATCCTTATCATAAAATTCAGCGATCCTTTTTTGATGATCTGAGTCTACCAATGAATCAGTATTTGATTTCGGAATAAGAGGAGCCACATATAGGATCAAATGATTTAAAAGCCATTTGGATCGATAAGTGATGAAAGTTAAAACTCTGTTAGAATAATGTTTTTCTTTATCACTGTTGATAGGGCTATATTTCTTAACTGATCTTAGTTGATGATCGCTATAAGCAGTATGTTTTGGTTTTTGATTAATCTCATCAAAAGAATATTCTGCTTCAAGATATTCAGCAATTCTTGATAAAAATTTTTCCGAATCCTTTTTCAGGTCTTCATGAAAGAGTACCAATGGTTTTTTGGTAAAATTATTTTTAATGAAATCTAGCATGGGAAAGAAATATAGATCTTTTTGTTTCCAAGCCCCATTATCGGAGTCCAAATCTATAAATTCTTCAAAATCTTGTTTGCCTCCGTTTTTAACATACCTCCTATATTGGGAAGCAATCCAGCTGTCATGCCTTCTTAGAATGATAATAATATGTGTGTCTTTCGAAAGATTAGCTATTTTCTGAGTTTCTGTATAAAATTGCCTGTCAAATTCCCTAGAGAACAAGTATCTGTCATACTGCCCTTTTTTTACTATTTTTGGAAAAAACCTGTAGATGTTCGAGGGGGTATAGTGGATACCTCTTAATTTTGGAAAAAATCGAGATTGCAAAAAAGTTGACGCAGTTTTACCAAGGCCAACATGGAAATAAAGTTCTTGATTTTGGGAACCCATAAATGCGAGATACTAAAAAATTGATTTAGGTTCAAAAATACTCAAATTTTAAGAAAGAGAGTAGGTTTAATAAATATTTCATAGCCTGCCCCAACTAATTGGGCTGGCATCTTAAAAATGGTTAATTATATATGAAAATTAGTGGTTTTACGATGGTAAAGAATGCAGGTAAGCTGTATTACCCAATAAAAGAGTCAATTGCTTCTATATTAGATATAGTTGATGAATTTGTTGTAGCCTTAGGCGACTGTGATCCTGATGATAATACCAGAGAGCTAATTTTATCGTTGGGAAGTCCTAAAATAAGGATAATTGATACGGTATGGGACACGGAAAAATATCCTAGAGGAATGGAAAATGCACATCAAACTGACATCGCAAAAGCGGAATGCACAGGTGATTGGCTTTTTTATCTTCAGGCTGATGAGGCGGTGCATGAAAAGTATCATTCCGAAATTAAAGAAAAATGTACCAAATATCTTAATGACGATAGGGTTGAAGGATTTTTGTTTAAGTACATACATTTCTGGGGGGATTATGACCATTATCAACATGAACATGGCTGGTATCCTTCTGAAATTAGAATTGTCAGAAATAAAAAAGACATTCATAGTTGGAAGTCAGCACAATCATTTAGAAGAATCCCCAATTTTGATGGGTTAAATTATAGAATAAAAGAGGGCACTTATAAATTAGGAGTGAAAAAGTTAGATGCTTACATTTATCATTATGGGTGGGTTCGCCCTCCGAAATTAATGACTAAAAAATCAGCTTCTTTAAATAAAATTCATTCCAATAAAGTTGACGAAAACGATTTTGAGAAGCCTAAAAATTTTGATTACGGACCAATGTTGAGGTATCCTGAATTCAAAGGTTCACATCCAAAAGTTATGAAAGATTGGATGAATACTATGGACTGGAAAGATGAGCTGGACTATTCTTACAAATCCAATAAAAAGGAAAGAGGTTGGGATCGTAAAAAATTGAAGAAGCAAATATTGACATGGATTGAAAACAAACTATTGGGAGGGAAGAAATTATTTACAACTAAAAACTATAAATTAGTAAAATAGGACTTGTCAGAGTCTAAAAATCATAACCTTCTCTCCAATTTATGGTTATATACAATAATTAAACTAGTCTGTGGGAGAGCGTATGTCATACGAAAGCAAAGATAAACAAAGGGTATTCAATGAAGAATTTATGCCGCATATAGATGCGATGTATAATTTCGCATTCAGGCTTACCTTAGATGAAGACGATGCCAAGGATTTGGTGCAAGAAACCTTCATGAAGGCCTATCGATTTATCAATTCTTTTGAAACGGGAACCAATGCCAAAGCTTGGCTGTTTCGAATCTTGAAGAATAGTTTTATTAATAATTACAGGAAGAAAAGTAAACAACCTAATAAGGTCGATTATCAAGAAGTAGAAACTTTTTATAATTCTGATTCCGTAAATGAAAATATCACGACCGATTTAAGAGTCGAAACTGTTCAGCATTTGATAGGAGATGAAATTACCAATGCACTCAATTCATTGGACGTAGATTTCAGAACCGTAATCATTTTGTGTGATTTAGAAGGCTTCACATATGAAGAAATGGCTAAGATTTTAGACATTCCAATAGGAACGGTAAGAAGCAGGTTACACAGAGCAAGAAATTTATTAAAAGAGAAATTAAAGCAATATGCGAGCTCCTTAGGGTATAAGGATAAGAGAAAATAATTGGATGAGATTTTTAGTAGTAGAAAAACATTAGGCATATTTGCAGTAGAAAGGCTAATGGCTAAAATTTTTTAATGAACAAGCAAAACATGGAAGTTGAGCAAAAACAAGCGTGTACTGAACTGTTACAACTAGTAATTGACGGACAAGCAACGCCAGAGCAACATCAAGAATTAGAATTTCACCTCGAGAGATGTGAGGATTGCAGAGAAGAATATTTACTTAGCAAATCCATCAAAGATAGTCTAAGAAGCCATATTAAACCCAATAATTCCCCCACTGGTTTAGCCAACATTATACAAAATAAAATTTCTGAAACAGCCTCATTAAAATGAAGAAAAAAGGTAAAGCTATTATCTTTTCTGCCCCGTCAGGTTCAGGGAAAACCACCATTGTTCAATATTTACTAGATACAAACCCTAATTTGGGATTTTCTATTTCGGCTTGTACTCGTGATAAAAGAGGAAGAACTGAAGTGGATGGAGTGGACTACTACTTTTTAACAGTAGAAGAATTCAAAAAGCGCATTGACAAAGATGAGTTCGTGGAGTGGGAAGAGGTTTATGAAGGCAACTTTTATGGTACTTTGAAAAAGGAGGTCCAGAGAATTTGGGATGAAGGCAAAGCAGTTATTTTTGATGTGGATGTAAAAGGAGGGCTGAAACTTAAAAAGTATTTTGGAGATGATGCCTTGGCTGTTTTCGTGAAAGTCCCATCACTTGAAGTATTAGAAGAAAGATTGAAAAACCGCAATTCTGAATCTTCATCTAGCTTATCTCAAAGGCTCTATAAAGCTAAATTTGAAATGACCTTTGAAAAGGAGTTTGATGTTACCTTAGTCAATGAGGATTTGGAGACATCTCTCAAAAAAGCAGAGGACATGGTGGCTGGTTTTATTGGGAAAGCTTAATTAAATCTGGATTTATATTTAAAATTCAATAATATATCGGGATGTTTTTATAACAATTGAGACACCCCTTTGCCTGCTTTAACGCTATTTAAGTTAAGCTTTTAAGCTCCAACTTTAAATACAATTCTGAAAAATAACCATGGTTATTTTCTTTTATGTTCTTTTGTTATTTTTGTGGTTGAAACGTGGATCTGTTAATAGAAAAAACTAACGTTTCTCTTTACCGCAAAAGAGACAAAAGAAAACAATAGGTATTTCGCTTTAGCGAAATACTTGTTAGTGGAATAAAGTTAATCTCATGAATAAAAACGTAGGTCTATTTTTTGGTTCTTTTAACCCTATTCATGTCGGGCATTTGATTATCGCCAACACCATGTTGGAGGAGCCTGATGTAGATGAGGTTTGGTTTGTAGTTTCTCCTCAAAGCCCTTTTAAACAGCAAAAATCATTGGCTCATGAATTTGACCGATATGACTTGGTTCAAGCAGCTATTGCTGATCATTTTCACATGAAAGTTACGGATATTGAATTCAATATGCCTAAACCAAGCTACACAGCAGATACTTTAGCCTATTTATCAGATCAGAATCCTAATCATAATTTTAAGTTAATCATCGGAGAAGACAATTTGAAAAGTTTTCCTAAGTGGAAGAATAGCGATATCATATTGCGAGATTATGGATTGCTGGTTTATCCTCGTCCAAATGCTAAAAAATCAGATTTGAAAGATCATGAGAACGTTCGCTTTGTAGAAGCCCCAATGATGGATATTTCTGCTACCTTTATAAGAAAATCCATAAAAAATAATCGTTCTGTGAAATATTTAGTACCTGATGCGGTTTTAGATAGAATAAAAGGAAAGAAACTTTATATATAAGTTTTATTTTAGCTTTTAACTTTCATCCTTACAATTAATATCTTGAACCACATTTGCATCATTTTATGAAGAAATATTTTACGTTATGTATTTTAATCTGTACTATTTTTCAAATTAATGCGCAGGGAGTTAGAGGTGTTGTATATGGAGATGATGGAGAAGCGCTATCTTTCGCAACAATCTATGTAGAGGAAACAGGTTCTGGTACTTCCACCAATCAAGAAGCATATTATGAATTGCAGCTAAAGCCAGGTGATTATACACTTCAATTTAAATTTGTTGGATACGAAACAGTAATTAAGAATGTGACCGTAGCCAATGAGAATTTAAAGTTGGATGTTGTGCTTCCAAAGCAAAGCTTATTGTTAGATGAAGTAACTACTTCAGCAAAAGCAACTGACCCAGCTAATTGGATGATGCGAAAAGCCATAGCGAAAAGCAGTTATCATCGTCAACAAATTGATGCTTATTCAGCTCGGGTTTATGTAAAAGGTAAACTAGAAGTTGTAGATATTCCTTTTTATATGTCAGGAATTTTGAAAAAGGAAGGTATAGATGAAGAAACAATCATTATTACAGAATCTGTAAGTGAAGTGAGCTACAGAAGACCTAATCAGTTTTCAGAAAAAGTAATTTCTATATACGCCTCCAAAAAGACGGATATCAATGCAAATCCTATGCGATTTATTGCAGGGAGTTTTTATCAAGATGAAATTGCTTCTGTTATTTCCCCTCTTTCATCTAAAGCATTTCGGTATTATCGATTCAAGCATTTGGGAGCCTTTATGGATGGAGAGTATCTTATCAACAAAATTAAAGTAATTCCTAAAGTACCTGCTCCAAATGTGTTTGAAGGAGAAATACAGCTAGTTGAGGAGGATTGGGCTTTATTCAGAGTCGATCTCGATGCACAAATTGACCTTGGGATAAAAGTTAGAATTCAACAGGTATATCAAAAGATTAATGATTTGGCTTGGATGCCCATAACTCACCAATTTGATTTCAATGGAGATCCTATGGGATTTGGTTTTAAAGGTAAATACTTGGCTTCTATGAGTGATTATGGTATTGAACTAAATCCTGCTTTACCCCAAAAGTTAAAAATTTTGGATAAAGAAGATGAAGAGCAAGGTAGAATGAAGGAAGATATTCTGCAGGAGGCTTCAGAGCTTTCGGAAGCCAAAGCAGAAGAGGAAATTGTGGTGCGGTCTGAAGATTTATCAGACATTATGAAAAATTATAAAAAGACTCAACAGGATTCTTTGGCTCAGCAAGATGTTATTGGAGTCTATAATTTTAAGGTTGATTCTGGTGCATATAATCAAGATTCAACTTTTTGGGCACAAGTTCGGCCTATACCGCTATCAAAAGATGAGACTAGAGGATATGCCAAAGTGGATAGTTTAAATATTATTCAAGATCAAAAGGCGGAAAAGGATTCGATAGAAAATGTAAAACAATCGAGTTTTCAGATTACGGATATTCTACTGGGAGGACGGTATTATTTGGACAGTTTGAAGAAATGGAGATTTAAGATTTATAACCCTATCCTTAATGTTCAATATAATACAGTTGAAGGGCTAAACATGGATTATAGTATTGGTCTAAAGAAAATGCTGCCGATTCGATATGATACTACTAGAGAGAACGATGAAATTGATAGAAGTTATTTCAATTGGAGTTCCTATGCCCTGATAAAACCGACCATTCGGTATTCAGTTGCCCGAAATGTGGTGACAGGTAAACTATTAGCAAAATATCAGTATAAGAAAGGAGAAGTTGCATTTAGAGTTGGGCGATATGTGGAACAATTTAATAATGCACCGGCCGTAGAACCTTTGATCAATACCAGTTTCACTACGCTTTGGGAACAGAATTTCATGAAAATCTATGAAAAGGACTTTCTAAAACTAAATTTTGAAAGAAGATTTTCAGCTAGCTTTGGTTTAGAAGCAGAAATTGAATATGAAAAGCGTAATCGTTTATTGAATAATGCTGATTTCCGTACTGTTGATTGGAGAAGAGAATTCACTCCAAATTTCCCAGTAAATATTAATCCAGTTGATGATTTTGATGGTCAAAAAGCTTTGACAGCGAATATCAAGGCTTATTATAGACCTTTTGTGAAATATGTTATTCGAAATAATGTGAGGCGTCCACAATTTACTAGAGATACACGCTTTACATTTGAATATTATAAAGGGTTTAACAATATCCTAGGAAGTGAAGTGGATTATGATAGGATTGAATTAGGCTATCGTGATGAATTTGATTTTGGTGCAAAGGGCAGAACTTTTATGAGTACCAATATTGGAGGCTTCTTGAATAATAAGGCCTTAGGATTTATGGATTATGCTCATTTCCCAGGCAATCGTTCTTTTATTACGCAGGCGGATCCTGTGAAATCCTTTAGGTTGTTGGATTATTATCGATTTAGTACTGATCAGGTTTATGTTCAGAACTTTCTCTTCCACAGATTCAGAAAATTAATGATTACTCAAATTCCAGCCACCCGATTTATGGGATTGAAAGAAGGAGTTTTTGTAAATTATTTGTACACTCCAGATAGTAATAACTATTCAGAGTTAGGTTATTCAGTTGAGGGTATTTTAAATTTTTTCCGAGTAGAAGTAGCTACTCAGTATGAGAATTTTCAATACAAAGGATGGGGAGTAAGGGTAGGAATTTCTACCACATTTGGTGATAATATGTCAATAAATGTAAGCGATGATGAATAATCAAGGGTTTACATCTGATAGGGAGTTTAAGGGTTTAGGCAATTGAATTTCAAATTTGGTATGCTCCTTTTCCTCTAAGATCATGTTGAAACTTCCAGATAATTTATGAATACACTGCTTAACCGTATAAAGTCCTATGCTGATGTTCTCAAATTTACTTTGGGCTTTTGAAAAACTGCTTACGAGCTTCGAGGTTTCTGCATCTAAAAGTTTAAGGTTAAATAATTTAAAACTGATTCGTATGTTTTTGTGATCATCCGAAATATAGAATCCAATTTTGTAATCTTTAGACTGTTCACTTTTCATGAATTGTAATGAATTCTGCAGCATATTGAATATTATCAATCGAACAAGAGCTTCATCTGAATAATAGATAAGATGATCTTCAATTTGAATATCAAGATTAAAAGCTTTAATGTTTTCAATATAGGCAACCTCATTAAAACATTCTTGGACTATTGATTTGAAATCAATTAATGAATTTTCAACATCTTTGTCATTGAGCTCGCTTATCAATTTCAATTCTTCAATATTAAA
>QNXU01000204.1 GCA_003973485.1 Bacteroidota bacterium
TTTGGAAATCTAGAGGGGGGTGTTTTTCAGAAACTGAATAAATCCCCCTAAATTTAATATTGAACTACTTTATTATTAATATTATAAATTAGTCGGATGACACTAATTTTTATTCTAAAAGAATTGAAAAAGGTTGAGTTTTGAGAGGCTCAACCTTTTTTTGTTATTAGATTACTGGTTTCATAAAGTTTGCAATTCAAAACCTGTCAGGTTTCACAGATTATCTTACTACACAAATTGATAAATGTGGTGCAATTTATTTAATTAAACCTGACAGGTTTATGAGTGTTTTTGAGTAATCAACTAATCATTCGGTGGCGTAATCATAATATGCGCTCTGTGTGTACCAGGATCCATAATCCATGCTCCTCCAGATACTAAAGGTCTGATTGGTAAGCCTGTAGATTCTGCTGTAGCAAATGGAATATAAACCACATATCTCAAATTGGCATTTTCAACTTTCCCTGTTTCAGGATTATATTTTCCTTCTTTACCGGATAAGACATGAAGAGTAGTTGGATTTTCAGGCATTATCAATTTACCTGATTTTGCTTCCTCTTCTCTAATTTGAAAAATAGCATCTGGTCTTTTACCTTCCGCTCTCAATTCATCTCCCCTTTTCATGAAAGGATGAAGATCTTTATGATAACAGGCAACGCTAAAACCATCTTTATTGGGATCGTCCGCTATGCAGATTTGTTCATTTGTCCCTTCTCGCAATAGAACCTTGTTACCATCTTCATCAAAACCATATACAGAGGCTCCCTCCTGCTTCTCTGGTGGTGCGGCTTGAACAGCAGCTGCAATTTGTCCTTCTTTATCAGGAATCTGTGCCTGACATGAAATTAGGCTAAAAATAAAAATCGGGATTAGAAAAAGTGGTTTCATAATTTTGTGCTTAATTAATTAAGAATAATAATTCTACCTAATAACAAGTTAAGAAATTCTATTGAATTATCTTCAAACAAGATAATCAATTAAAATAATTAGCTGAAAGGTCATCTGTTTTTGTATGAAAAATAGAAATAGTTATTATTGTGCATATTTATATAAATTTTTTCCTTAATGAAATTCAAAATATTTCTATTTATCATTTTCTTATTTCGCTTTCATTCAATTTTTTCTCAAGATTACGAATTAGTTGGATTAATTGACAATAAAATTGTATCCATAGATCAAGCTACAGGAGACACAAAAATTATTATAGAAATAGAAAATATTCCAAATGAAGATGTTTTGAGGGATTTAGTTTATCAAGAATCAAAAAAAGAATTTTACACTATAGTAAACCCTACAGACAACCCTTACATAGGTAAAATATCGCTATCTGGCGAATTTCAAATATTAAATACTTTGAATGCAAGTTTCACAGAGATTTATACCGTTGAAGCAATTAGTTTATTCAATGAAGAGATTTACTTTTCTGCAAGTTTAAATGGTGGCCCCAATGAGAATGACCCTTATGCTGAAAGCTTATTGAAAATCAATTTAGAAAATAAAATAGAATTTTTGACTGAAATAAATACAGAGAAACCATATCCAGACATTGATGTTTTGAACGTGATTAAGGATAAAATATTTATCTTTGATGGAGCTCCTCCAAACCAAAACTTTCTTGCATTTTATGAACTTGATTTAAATAATTTACCTGAAGAATCTTATCCTCAAAACATTTATAATTCAACATATATGCCAATTGCTGACTTCACCTACTTTAACAATAAAATACTATTTGTTGAAAATCGAAGTTTATATCAATTTAATACTACAATTGAAAAAATAATTGATATAAATACAGAGAATATTAGTTCTAATGAAATTTTAAAAGGAATTAGTCAATTTCTTCCTTGTTCCTTACCAACAATAAATTTAGATAATGAAATAACAACTTGCAATCAAGATTATATAGTTCTAGATGTAGAAAACGAAAACTCTACTTATTTATGGTCTGATGGATCTGTAAATTCAAGTTTAACAGTAAATAAGTCTGGCACCTATGAAGTTGAAATCACTAATTCTTGTGGAAGTAAAAAATTCAAGGTTGATGTCAAATTTGAATCCCATCCAAATGATATTAAAATTGAAATTGAGCCTAATAGTTGTGATTCTTATTTACTTCAGCCGAAAAACTATAATAAAAGATATAACTATCTTTGGCAAGGCCATACAACCGATTCAATTTATACTGTTACAAAAACAGGTTGGTATAAATTAATTGCAAGTAATGACTGTGGTACAAAAACAGATTCAATTTTCATTGAAATAAAAAACTACACTGAAATTTTACTACCTAATGTTATAACTCCAAATAATGACAAAAAGAATGATAAATTTGTCATAGATGAGCGATTACAAGGAGCTGAAATATCAATATATAATCGTTATGGTAAATTAGTTTATCAAAATCCAAGATATTTAAATGATTGGGATTCTGGTAATTTAAATTCTGGTCATTACTTTTACCAAATCACACTTGATTGTGGTGATTATTACAAGGGTTGGATAGAAGTAATAAAATAAAATTTTATCCACTAATATAATTAAAATCTACAAATCATGAATTTCAAAAAGCTGATTCCTCACATTGTAGCCATAGTACTATTTATCGCCATTAATATTATTATGTATTGGCCAATGTATTTAGAAGACAAAAGCCTTAACCAAAATGATATTTTACAAGGAGCTGGTGCAAATCAGGAAACTATTGAACATCGTCACGCTACAGGAGAGGAAGCGCTGTGGACTAACAGTATGTTTAGTGGAATGCCAACATATTTGATAAATACAGTTTGGTCAGGAGATCTTATCAAATACATACCCATCACTTTAGACAAAGTAATAGGAAGCCCAGCAAGTCATACTTTTGTTGCCATGACTGCCTTTTATATACTATTATTGGTCTTTGGATTGAATCCGTATTTGGCTATTTGTGGAGGCTTAGTATATGGATTAAACACTTTCTTCCTCATTAGCGTAGAAGCAGGACATATTTGGAAAGTTGCAGCAATTAGTTGGATGCCGCTTGTACTGGCTGGAATTATTTTAACATTTCAGAAAAAGTACCTATTAGGCTTTATTATAACAGCCTTAGCTATGGCATTAGAAATAAGATCTAATCATTACCAAATCACTTATTATCTATTATTAATAGTTTTAGTTTTTGGTATATACAAACTTTATTATGCTATTAAAAACAATGAATTTCCTCAATTTGCTAAGGCTGTTGGAATTTTGATAATCGCTGTTGGTTTAGGTATAGGAGCCAATTTTGGAAAAATATGGTCAGCATATGAGTACGGAAAATTTTCAATCAGAGGAAAAGCAGTACTAAGTTCAAATGATCAATCTAGCGGGGGACTAGATCGTGATTATGCATTTGCATGGAGTAATGGAATATGGGAACCTTTTACGTTTTTGATACCTAATTTTTACGGTGGAGCAAGCCAAGAAGAAGTTTCCATGGATTCAGATCTTGCTCAAGGTTTAAAATCGCGAGGAGCAGGTAGCGGACAAGTTCGCTCCTTCATTAAAAATGTTCCAACCTATTGGGGCAATCAGCCTTTTACTAGTGGCCCTTACTATCTTGGCGCAATTGTTGTCTTCTTATTTTTCTTGGGGGCTATATTGGTAAAAGGGCCTATAAAGTGGTGGTTGGTAACGACAACCATTCTGGGAATAGTTTTATCATGGGGAGATAATTTCCAAGTGTTCAATTATTTAATGTTTGATTACTTTCCAGGCTACAATAAATTTAGAGCTGTGTCAATGACCGTCATTATATCTTTTCTTTCCATGGCTCTATTAGGTTTTCTAGGGATAAAAGAAATGATGACTTTAGAATGGAAAGATATAAAGAAACAATTCTTCTATGCCTCAGGAACTGCCGCAGGACTATGTCTTTTAATGATATTGGTTTCGTTCTCTTTAAGATTTAGAGGAGCTGTGGATGCCCAATTAGGTGATCAACAGCAATGGTTAGTTGATTTAATTAGAGAACATAGAGCAAGTATGCTTAGATCAGATGCTTTTAGATCTTTGTTCTTTATTTTAGCTGCTGGCGCTATTCTTTATTACTGGAAGCAAAAGAGGCTATCTAATAAATTGGCTATCGCAACATTCAGTCTATTAATACTAGTGGATTACATTCCAGTAGGAAAAAGATATTTAAATGAAGAGAATTTTATTGATAGTCCAAAATCATCGTTTTTTAATAAAACTGCTGCTAATGAAAAAATATTAGAAGATAATGGGCATTTCAGGGTACTAAATCTAAATAATCCATTTAATGAAGCTAAAACATCCTATTTTCATTCTTCCATTGGTGGCTACCACGGTGCAAAAATGCGCAGATACCAAGACCTGATTGACAATAGAATTCAACCTGAAATGGCAGGATTGATTGAAAATTTAAGATCAGGTAATACTGACCTCTCCTCTTTTGGTACAATCAATATGTTGAATGCAAAATATATTAAGTTTGGTAGTCAGGCAGGTCAAGTTATTCAAAATACTGCAGCCTATGGAAATGCGTGGTTTGTAAATGATGTTAAACAAGCAACTTCGCCTGATGAAGTAATGGCTTCGCTTGCTACCACTGATGTTAAAAACACTGCAATTATTGATAAAAATGAATTCAGTTTAAGTCAAAGTAATTATGGTAATGGTACTATTAGGCTCAAAAAATACGAGCCTAATGAATTGATTTACACTTCCAATCTTCAAGAAAAGGGGTTAGCAGTCTTTTCAGAGGTTTATTATCCTTTGGGTTGGGAAGCTACAATTGACGGTACCCCTGTTGAAATTTTGAGAGCAAATTATATATTAAGAGCACTTGAAGTTCCAGCTGGTGAACATGAAATAATTTTTAAGTTTAGACCTAACTCCTACTTTATAGGAAATAAAATTATGTTAGTTAGTTCAATAATTATTTATTTGGTAATTATTGGAGCAATTATCATGGCTTGGAGAAAACGTTCATGAAGAGAGTTCTGATCATTTCATATTATTGGCCCCCTGCAGGAGGAATAAGTGTGTTAAGATCACTGAAGATCACAAAATATCTCAGACAATTCGGTTGGGAGCCAGTGGTATATACTGCTGAAAATGCTGATTATCCTTATCTAGACAATGGCGGATTTAAGGATATTCCTGAAGGTATTGAAATCATTACGCATCCAATTATGGAACCCTTCAAGGTTTTCAAGTTCTTAACGGGTAGAAAGAAAGAAGATGCGCTAAATTCAATTGTTCAAGTAAGGACCAAGGAAAAAAACTTTTTAGATACTTTTGGAATATGGTTGAGAGGAAATTTCTTTATTCCAGATGCAAGAAGTTTATGGATAAAACCCTCTGTGAAAAAACTAAAAAATTACTTAAAGGAAAACCCTGTAGATGCTATTTTTTCGGATGGACCACCACATACCAATACCAGAATAGCCTATTTTTTAGCGAATAAATTAAATATCCCATGGTTAGCTGATTTTCAAGATCCGTGGACGCAAGCGGATTATTACAAAATGATGCTTATTACGCCTCTGGCACATAAAATTCATTCAAATATGGAGCAGGCGGTGTTTACACAAGCAAACAAAATAACCATTGCTAGTCCTACTTGGAAAAAGGATTTGGAATCAATTGGTGCGAACAATGTAGATGTTATCTATTATGGATATGATGAAGATGATTTCAAGAATTTGACCAAAAAAAAGGATAAAAATAATTTTGATATAGCACATATTGGACTTTTAGGAATAGACAGACATCCAGAATACCTTATGGAGTGCTTGGGAAATATTGATACAAATAAGAAAATTCGGATACATTTAGCGGGACAAGTGGACCAACAGGTTAAAGCAGATCTCCAAAACACAGATAAAATTGAGGTGATTTATTACGGCATGATTGACCGAAATAAAGCATTACAATTGGGAATGAATTCCGATTTATTACTCTTACCTTTAAATAAAGCCGAAAATGCTAAAGGGAGACTTCCAGGTAAAATATATGAGTATTTAAGAATGAAGAATCTTATCCTAGCTTTAGGGGATTCTGATGGCGATGCGTCTCATATCATTAAGGAATGTAATCTAGGGGAATGTATTGAATATGATGATAAGGCTGGACTTCAAAATTTCTTAAAGGAAGTCATCACTAATCCAGCTGAAATTAATCCAAATGATGAAAAGATTCAGTCTTTTTCCAATGAAAATCAAACCAATAAAATCGCAAACTATTTAGATGAAATCATCTGATAATAATCAATCCGAAAAAATTAAAATATTCTGCTTTCTAGATAATTCATTAGGCAGGGATACTGAGATTGTATTGCCCGTTTGCTACGCATTAGAAAAATATCATAATTGTGAGATTTCTTTTTTCTTCCTTTGGGATATTTATGAGATAAGGAAGCAAGTCCCCGATATGGTTCTCCTGCCTAATACCAGAGGACATCATATGTATGTTGAGATTGCTGAATGTGCATATAAAAATGATATTAAAGTACTTGCACTTGAATCAGAAGGTAATTTTAAAACTGATGGCTCATTTGACTATTGGGGGTACAATTTCCAGAAAAAAGTGTATCAAGAATGGGTTACTTGTTGGTCAGAGAGAACCAAACAATACCTTCAGGAGATATTTAAATCTGACAAAAACAAAGTAGTCGTAACAGGTGGAACTGGATTTGATAAATACCAAATCCTAGAAAATGTTGATAGAAAGACTCTTTTAGCAAAGTATAATAAAGAAAATTTCAAAAAAGTGATTGGTTATGCTGGTTGGGCTTTTGGTAAATTGTATGGAGCTCATAAATCAATTTCATTTAAATTGATTTATCCAGATGACAAACAGAAAAAATATGATTGGGTGGAGAATCATCGAATATTTGTAAGGGATATTCTAAAATCAGCTATAGAAAATAATCCAGATATTCTGTTCATTTTAAAAAGACATCCAAAAGAATCATTTGAATCTGATGTTAAGGAAGGCTTAAATGAAATGAATGAATTAATTCACTATGAAAATGTGCTTTACTTATGCAAAGAAGAAGATGTTAAAGATCTAATCAATATTTCCGACATTTGGATGGGATTTAAAACCACTACCGCACTAGAAGCATGGATACTTGGAAAACCTACGATTCTTATAAATGATGGTCATAAATATTCGGCAGATAATCTTTTCGAAGGTTCTGCTTTAGCTGATAAACCCTTGACCTTACAGCATTATATTGAGGAATACTATACGACTCATCAAATCAAAGAATTTGATAAGTTAGAAAAAAAAGATGCAAGAAATATAATTATCCAAGATTCAATTGGGTTTTCTGATGGCTTAAATCATATGAGAGCAACTCAGTATTTTGCAAAAAGTTTAACTAAAAGAAAGGCGAATTATAAGCCAAAATTAAGTTTAAGACACTTAAGATTATATTATTTAATGCATTTTGGTAAATTTTTCTACAATAAGAACTTATTCAAAATGCTGCCCTTCTTCAAAAAAACTATTTACGTTTTCGAAAACAGAAATCTTCCTAATTTCTATTCCTTCAAAGAAAAGTATTATGAATCATTAGAGAAGTTTCACTCCGAAAAAAATGTTAATCAATCCTGATTTTGATTTAATCATTCACATCACTTTTCGCAAAATAAACCTTAGCCGCTTTCATCACTTTCGGTGCTAATATAAAGGCTGAAATCATTGTAGGAAAAGCCATTAAGGCATACATACCATCTATTAATCCAATCACTGCTCCTAAGGAGGCAATTGATCCCCATACTACCATTCCAATGTAAAAATACTGGTACCACCGCACATGTTGTGCACCAAATAAATAGGAAAAACATTTACCTCCATAATAGGAATAGCTGAATAGTGAAGTGATAGCAAAAATAAATAAAGCCAATACCAATAAATATCTGCCTCCCCAAAGGGAATCATCAAATGCTTTAATGGTTAAAGTTACACCACTAATACCTTCGGTATGATCCTGCCAAATTCCTGTAATCAAAATGGCCAAGGCAGTCATCGTACAAACGATAATAGTATCAATAGCTGGCCCCATCATAGCAACTAAACCTTCACGAACGGGTTCATTTGTC
>QNXU01000353.1 GCA_003973485.1 Bacteroidota bacterium
AACTTTAATTCTGATTTTCTTTGAAATGGGTTTATCATCTCGACCCAGTCCTAAAAAATCCACACAAAATGAAGTGGTTAGAGCCGTTAGGGCTGAATCAGCACTGGAATAAGCAGCTGCAATAATTCCCAATAGAAAAACCACGCCCGCAATTAAAGGGAAATGTTCTAAAGCAAGTAGCGGATACAAATCATCAGTTCTTGTTGGTATGGCAATATTCATTTCCCCAGCATAAATGTAGAGTAAGGCTCCCATGCTCAAGAACATAAAATTGACGACAACCAATACAATGCAAAACCAAAACATATTTTTCTGTGCATCTTTCAAAGAACGGCAAGTCAGGTTTTTTTGCATCATATCCTGGTCTAAGCCTGTCATCACTATGGCAATAAAAGCCCCGCTAATGAATTGCTTAAAGAAATTTTGACCACTCTGCCAGTCCCAAACAAATATTTCAGAATAACCTGAAGCTGAAACTTTCTGGGTTAATTGTAACCATGACATATCCAATGCATCTTTCATTAAATATATACTGATGGCCACTGCTGAAATCATGAAGAGGGTTTGGAGTGTATCGGTCCATACAATGGTTTTAATACCACCTCTGAAAGTGTAAAGCCAAATTAAGGCGATGGTGATAGCAACGGTAACTGAAAAAGGCCAGCCATAAGCATCGAAAATCGCTAATTGCAGAACTCCAGCCACTAAAAATAATCTAAAAGAAGACCCTACTATTCGGGATAGCAAAAAGAAGAATGCACCACTTTTATAAGAATATTTTCCAAATCTTTGCTCCAGATATGTATAAATACTAATCAGATTTAATCTATAATAAAGTGGGAGCAAAACGGTAGCAATCACGAAATATCCTACCAAATAACCCAATACCACTTGAAAATACGCGAAAGCAGTATTGCCTACTTCACCTGGTACACTTATGAAAGTTACACCAGAAAGCGAAGCACCGATCATCCCAAAAGCCACTAAATACCAGGGGGATTGTCTGTTTGCGGTAAAAAAAGTCAGGTTATCATTTTGGCGAGAAGTAAGCCAAGAAATTCCCATTAAAACCAGAAAATAAATGGATATGACTGAAATGACCAGAATTGGACTCATAAAGATAAGTTATGGTAAATGAACTCGAAATTACAATTATTGCCGAACTAAACTGATTTTCCAGATAAAATTATAGTCGGCTTTTCTTAAATAAATCCGAATTTGGTTAAAATTTCGTAATTTTGCATGTGAATTGTGCTTAATTGTAACATTAGGCTTTTTTAAAAGTTATTGAGTCGTGATGAGTGATTTTAAAATATTTTATCAGCTGGAAGAAGACAAAAGAGAAGAGGTTTTAGAAACCACTTCTGATGAGGATATTAATGATTTAATTGTCTATAATGATGATGTGAATACATTCGACCACGTCATCAATACCTTAATAAAGGTTTGTAAGCATACTCCAGAGCAGGCAGAACAATGTACATTATTAGTACATTACAAAGGAAAATGTGCTGTAAAGAAAGGTTCTTTTGTTGATTTAATTCCTTACAGGCAAGCAATCGTGGATGCAGGAATTAACGCTGAGATAGAATAATATGGAGTTTTCCTCTAAATTAATTGAAGCTGCAGTTAATGAATTTTCCAAGCTTCCTGGCATTGGGAAAAAGACTGCTTTAAGATTAGTCCTACACTTATTAAAACAAGACGAAAATTTTACCTCTGATATAGCACAGTCTTTAACTGACATGCGTCAGAATATCAAATATTGCAAAAGATGCCACAATATCTCTGATGAAGAGGTTTGTAATATCTGCAAAAGCCACAAAAGAGATAACTCCATCATCTGTTTAGTTGAAGATACTAGAGATGTATTAGCTATAGAAAACACTTCTCAATATAATGGTTTATACCATGTTTTAGGAGGAATTATTTCTCCTATTGAAGGAATCGGTCCGGAAGATTTGACCATTGATAGTTTGATGGAAAGAGTCTCCAACTCAGATTCAGAAGTAAAAGAGATTATTTTCGGACTTTCTCCCACTATGGAAGGCGATACCACTGCTTTCTATATCAGCAAAAAAGTAAAACAGTTAGGTATTAAAACCAGCACCATTGCCAGAGGAATTCCTATTGGTGGCGAATTGGAGTATGCTGATGAAATTACATTAGGAAGAAGTATTGTGAGCCGAACGGCTTATGAATAGCCTTAATCTTTTTTTAAGACGGAGTAATATCAAAACTAGATTTGTTTTAAGTATCTGTAAATCAGCTTGTTGTAAAATTAAATTCAGTTTTGGCACAATACTTGGTTAATCCTTCATAACACCAAACAATTAAAGTTATGAAGAAGCACATATTACTTCCGTTCGTTTTAGGTTTAGGATTATTGTTTTTCTCTAATTCTGCAAAATCTCAAAATTTTCAAATTGTGGCTTCTTTTGGTACAGCGCACAACTGGGCAGTTCCAAATGCAGTACTTTATGAAATTGATTACTACTATCCTTATCATCAGATTGTGCATATCAATCGTGAACGCAGAGGAAGAAATTTGTTTTATAATGTTTTGCTTGAAAGAAGAGGCCAGTTTGTGGAATTGTTCTTTGGAAGACATGCTATTATTTTAGATGTAAATTATTACCATAATTATCCATTAGCGCAACATATATGTAGCGGTCATTGTGGCTATCATGGTAATTTTTACAGAACTCATCAAGTAGTATGTAATCATAGAGGTCATGGACATGGTCATCATAATGGACATAATCATATTGCCTATAGAAGCGGTAGAAATTATAATACTTACGCAGCTAATAATGGTGCTGCCAATAGAAATGTAAGAGCTACTTATGCATCTAATAATGGAAGATCAGAATCAAAAAGAAGTTATTCTAGCCGAAGTTCAGTTAATAGAAATGAGGTTAGAGGAAAATCTGATAGTAGAAATAGAAATTCTGGACATCTTAGAAACGGTGCTGATTCAAGATTAAATAATTCTTCAGGAAGAAGCAATAATTCAAATTCAAGAGTAAGTCAATCAGGTAGAAAGTCAAGTTCTTTTGAAAGAGGAAGTGGAAATAATAGGAGTAGTGCAAGCCGAAGTTCAAGATCAGCAGTTTCCCCTTCCAGAAGTAGAAATTAATATACTATTTTAATCTAAGTTTAAAAGGCTTCAGAAATGAGGTCTTTTTTTTTGAGGAAAATTGCAATTGTCTTTTGTAGATTGTGTACTAACCGTCTGTCAATTACATTTTCGATATTTTAAAAAACAACGTAAATTGACAAATAATTTTTACAATCACTTCAAGGATTTTTATGAAAAAAGTTATTTTCTTTCTCTTAATTTGCTCAATTACAAGTCTTTCATCTGCTCAAAACCTTCAAAGTCCTGAACAAAAATTAGGGTATGCTTTGGGCGATAAATTTACATTTCATCATCAAGTAGTTGATTATTTCAAGTATTTAGCAGAAACATCTGAACAAATTATACTAAAGGAATATGGAGAGACTTATGAAGGAAGACCGCTTTATTATGTAGTGATTTCTTCAAAAGAAAATATTTCAAATCTTAATGAAATACAGAATCAAAATATAGCGCAGACTGGCTTGAATGGTAATTTAGGTGCTGTTGCTAAAAAAGCTGTAGTATGGTTAAGTTATAATATTCATGGTAATGAAGCCTCATCAACCGAAGCATCCATGAAAACGGCTTATGAATTATTAAGTGGAGGAATGGAAAGTAAAGAGTGGTTGAAAAATACAGTGGTGATAATGGACCCTTGTGTAAACCCAGATGGAAGAGATCGATATGCAAATTTTTATAGAAGATATGGTGCAAAGGATTTCAATCCCAATTTAGATGCAGTAGAGCATGATGAACCTTGGCCAGGTGGCAGGCCAAATCATTATTTATTTGATCTGAACAGAGACTGGGCATGGCAAACACAAACAGAATCAAAAGCCAGAATGAAAGCTTATCATGAATGGATGCCTCATATACATGTCGATTTTCATGAGCAATCCATCAATAGCCCCTATTATTTTGCTCCAGCTGCGGAGCCGCTGCATGAGGTAATTACCGATTGGCAGAAAGATTTTCAGATACAAATAGGTAAAAATCATGCGAAGTATTTTGATCAAAATAATTGGCTTTATTTCACTAGAGAAAGATTTGATCTTTTTTACCCGAGTTACGGTGATACCTATCCAACCTTCAATGGCGCCATTGGAATGACTTACGAGCAAGCAGGAAACGGTAGAGCAGGGTTAGGTGCATTAACAAATTTGGGAGATACTTTAACTTTAAAAGATAGATTAGAGCACCATTTTACTACTGGAATGAGTACTATCGAAATAGCTTCGCAAAATGCTGAAAAGCTAAATTCAGAATTCAGGAAATATTTCTCTAAAAACATTAACAATCCTGAAGATCAATTTAAATCTTATGTGATTAAATGGAGTGAAGATAAAAAACAGGATATTGAAACTTTACTTGGTTTTTTAGAAGATCAAAAAATAGAAGTTGGCCAATTAGGTAAAAGCCAGAAGTTAAATGGCTACAGTTATTTTCAAAGGAAGGAAAGTAGTTTCGAATCAAATGAAAAAGATTTAGTCATAAGTGCTTATCAACCAAAATCCACCTTAATTCAGGCACTTTTTGATCCAAAACCAAAATATAGTGATTCCCTAACTTATGATATTACGGCTTGGTCAATTCCTTATGCTTATGGATTAGAGACTTATGGTTTGAAAAATAAATTAAATTTTAAACCGATTGAAACAATAAAATTTGAAAAGGAAAATTTACAATCAGCTTATGCTTATGCTGTAAAATGGAATTCATTTAATTCAGCTCAATTCTTAGCTGAAGCGCTTAAAAAGGATATCAAAGTTCGAATTGCCTATAAAAATTTGAAATTCAATTCTGAAGAGTTTAATAAGGGAAGTTTAATAATCACTCAGACTAACAATGAGGAAATTACAGACTTAAGTGAACAGCTTTTAAAGCTTTCCAGTAAATATGAAATTGAGGTCTATCCAATTACTTCGGGCTTTGCAGATCAAATTTATGACATAGGTTCTTCTGAAATTCAGTTTTTGAAAGCACCAAAAATAGCAGTTTTGATGGATGAAGGCGTTTCTTCTCTAGCTTATGGCGAAATTTGGCATTTCTTTGAGCAGTCATTAGATTATCCAATTCACAGCATTAGAGTGAATAGTTTTGACCGAATTAATATTTCTGATTACGATCAGATAATTTTACCATCAGGCAGCTATTCTAATTTAACAGAAGAAGGCAAATCAAAATTATCAGAGTTTGCTAAATTAGGAGGAAAAGTTATTGCGATGGGTTTTGCTATTTCGATTTTTGCGGATAAAGAAGATGGAGAGCTTAAAACAAAAAAAGATGACCCAGCGCAAGATGCATTGGCTTTATATGAAAATGCAGAAAGAAAGCGATTGTCTAGCAGTATTTTTGGAGCTATTTATGATGTCCAGCTTGATACTAGTCACCCTTTAGCTTTTGGATTAGGAAATCAATATTTCAGCTTAAAGACCTCTGGAAAAGCTTATGAATATTTGCCAAATGGATGGAACGTGGGGGTGATTAATTCAAATAATAGCCATGTAGCTGGATTTGCTGGTTATAAAGCAAAAGAAAAACAGCTAAACAGTATGGTTTTTGGAGTTGAATCTTATGGAAGTGGGCAAATGATTTATTTACAAGATGATCCACTATTTAGAGCATTCTGGAATCAAGGGAAATTATTATTTGCTAATGCCTTATTTATGGTAGGCAATGATTAAGTTCCATTCAAATAAAAAGGGCTGCTTTTAAGTTGTAAAACTCAAAAGCAGCCCTTTTCATTAAAATTTTAAGGTTTAATTAGAATTCATACTCAGGAAGTTTCTCCAAAATATCTTCTACCATATCTTCCAAAGTATATTTTGGCTTCCAATTCCAGTCTTTCTGAGCTTGGCTATCATCTATGCTGTTCGGCCAAGTGTCTGCAATTTTTTGTCTATAATCAACATTATAAGTAATCTTAAAATCAGGATGTTGTTTTTTGATTACTTCGTAAATGTCTTTTGGAGTGAAGCTAAGTGCTCCTAAATTATAACTAGATCTTACACTAATGTTTTCTGCAGGTGCTTGCATTAAATCAATAGTAGCTTTAATGGCATCTGGCATATACATCATTGGGAGATAAGAATCTTCTCTCAAATAACATTCAAAAACTTCTCCATTTAAAGCTTTGTGGAAAATATCAACCGCATAATCAGTTGTTCCGCCACCTGGTAATGATTTATAACCAATCAATCCTGGGTATCTTAAACTTCTTACATCAACGCCATATTTTTCATGATAGTAGGCACACCATCTTTCTCCAGCTAATTTACTAATGCCATAAACTGTATTAGGATCCATCACACAATCCTGTGGTGTATGATCTACTGGAGAATTAGGACCAAATACCGCGATTGAACTAGGCCAATATATTTTTGAAAGCTTTTTTTCTCTAGCAACTTCCAATACGTTAAGAAGACTTTGCATATTAAGATCCCAAGCAAAGATTGGGTTTTGCTCTCCCTTAGCAGAAAGAATTGCAGCCAACATATAGATTTCCGTTATCTTGTATTGGTCTACAATTTTAGCCAATTTTTCAGCATTCATAACATCCAATTGTTCGAAAGGCTCGTTTGGAAGAGGCTCCTTTCTTGGGGCTTGGATATCAGATGCAATTACATTGGCGCTCCCATAAATTGCCCTTAATTCAGCGGTAAGCTCTGTGCCAAGCTGACCATTTGCTCCTATTACTAATATCGTATTCGTTTCCATTGGTAAAATTTTGCACGAATTTCGTTATTTTATTTTGCTAAAAAAATAAATGGAATGAATTGACAATATTATGTGTTGAATGGCTGTAATAAGGAAGGTCTTATTTAGAAAAATAATAAATAAGCAGAACTACTTACATCTATTTTATTTCCTGTGACTTAAAAGTTATTTTTGCGTATTCGTTTTAGAATTATGAAAGAAAATTTCAAAGCAATAAGTTTATCATTTAAAAATGCCCCTATTGAAATTAGGGAGCAAGTCTCTCTTAATGATGAGGCTATTGGTAGATTATTGAACTATTTCAAAGAGTTTACCTCGGTTTCTGATGTGTTGGTACTCTCAACATGTAATAGGACAGAGGTTTATTATTTCAATGAAGACGATCTCTCTGAAGACATTATAAAATTGATTGGGATTGAGAAAGGAATCACTGATTTTGGTTCATTCAAACCCTATTTCGAAATTATTAATGAACATGTGCCAGCAGTTGAAAGACTCTTTAGGGTGTCAATGGGCTTAGAAGCTCAAGTTGTTGGAGATATTCAAATTTCAAATCAAGTAAAAAGAGCCTATCAACTTTCAGCTGATTTACAATTAGCAGGACCTTTCTTACATAGATTGATGCATACTATTTTCTTTACCAATAAAAGAGTAGTACAAGAAACTCCTTTTAGAGATGGTGCTGCATCAGTTTCGTATGCTGCAACTGAATTAGTGAAAACGCTAACTTCGGATATTAAAAATCCTAGGGTTTTGGTTGTAGGGGTAGGTGAAATAGGCGAAGATGTTTGTAGAAATCTTGTGGGAGATAGTAGGCTTTCAGTTAAAATCACCAACAGAACCGAAGACAAAGCTAAGGCTTTAGCAGCAGAATGTAATTTCGGGGTGCATTCCTACACTGAATTGTGGGAAGGAGTAAATGAGGCGGATGTAATTGTTTCCTCAGTGGGTGCATCAGAACCGATCTTTACTAAAGAGAAAGTAGATGCTTTAGATATCTTAAGTTTTAAGTATTTCATTGATTTATCTGTTCCTCGTTCAGTAAGTAATGAGGTAGAGGAAAATCCTGCTGCATTGGTTTACAACGTGGATAGCGTGAAAAGTAAAGCGGATGAAGCCTTAGAAAAGAGAATAAAAGCTATTCCTCAAGTAGAGCAAATCATTGAAGAATCTATGGAGGAATTTAATGATTGGTCAAAAGAAATGGCGGTTTCTCCCACTATTAATAATTTAAAAAATGCA
>QNXU01000234.1 GCA_003973485.1 Bacteroidota bacterium
TATCGGGAATTTGAAGCGGCCATACAGAAGGTGGAGCAGGTAAATACTTTACCGGACCCTAATTTCTCTTTTGGTTATTTCATTTCACCGGTGGAAACGAGGGTAGGACCACAAAAGGCAAGGTTTTCCCTAACGCAGATGTTCCCCTGGTTTGGGACGCTACGGGCACAGGGAAATGCCGCAGCTTTAATGGCGGAAGCAAAATATCAAGCCTTCTTAGACGCTCGGAATAGGTTGTATTACCAAGTGGCAGCGGCCTATTATCCGCTTTATGAACTTAATCAATGGAAAGAGATTGAGCGGGAGAATATTGAAATACTGGAGTCTTATAAAACCATTACCAACAAAAAGTTTGAAAATGGAGTGGGTACGATGGTTGACTTCTTGCGTGTGGATATTATGTTGAAAGACGCCACTACAAACCTTTCCATTCTGAACGATAAGGAAGCTCCTCTGCTGACCCGGTTTAATAAACTACTCAACAGAGAGGAGGACGCATTGGTAACCGTAGAGGATTCACTCGTTGCTCAAGCCTTGCCTGATAATTTCAGAAAGGACTCTTTGCTTACGAACAACCCGGTATTGGAAGAACTGGACTTAAAAATAGCCTCCAGTGAGGCAAGAGAGGAGGTCGCTTACAAACAAGGGCTTCCAAAATTTGGTGTAGGATTGGATTATGCTATTGTGGGAAACAGACCTGAAGTGGAACTTCCCGACAATGGTCAGGACATTCTAATGCCTATGGTTTCTGTCAGCATTCCCATTTTCAGGAGTAAATATAAAGCCGCTGTTAAAGAAGCACAGCTCATGCAGGAAAGCTATTCACTCCAAAAAAAGGACTTTGCCAATACCCTAACGTCAAACTACGAAATGGCCTGGTTTGAAATTCAACAACAGCAAGAATTGATTGAGCTATACGATCAACAAATTCAGGAATCCAATCAGGCTTTAAATCTATTATTTACGGCTTACAGTAATTCAGGAAATGAATTTGAAGAGGTACTGCGTATGCAACAGCAGCTCTTAAAATATGAAAAGATGAAGGCAACGGCCGCAACGCAGTACCAAATTGCCCTGGCCAAACTCAATTACTTAACTGCAAAAACATATTAAGATGAACACAAATAAAAAAATAATAATCATAGCACTGTCAACGCTGGCAATAGGTTTATTGCTGGGTTGGTTGATTTTTGGTGGTTCATCATCCGAAAGTAAAATGGATGATGAGCACCAGCACACTACAGAAATAGCCGGAGAGACCGTGTGGACCTGCTCCATGCATCCTCAGATCCGTCAGGGTGAACCCGGAGACTGCCCTATCTGTGGCATGGACCTTATTCCTTTGGAGGATGATCAGAATGAAGTACTTGACCCTATGGCAGTAAGTATGTCGCCTACCGCCATGCAACTGGCTGATATCAGAACGGCTGCTGTAGGAACCATGGATCCGGTTAAGTCGGTTAGGCTGAACGGAAAGGTACAGGAAGATGAGCGACTGGTTTTTTCTCAGTCTTCCCATATACCGGGCAGGATAGAAAAGCTGATGGTCAATTTCACAGGTGAGTTCGTAAGGAAAGGGCAGGCCATTGCTTATATATACTCTCCAGATTTGGTTACTGCACAGGAGGAATTATTTGAAGCACAAAAAATTAAAGATACACAGCCGCAATTGTTTAATTCCGCCAAAGAAAAGCTCAAAAATTGGAAACTTTCCGACAGTCAGGTAGAGCAAATTCTCAAAGTGGGGACACCGAAAGAGGAATTTGCTGTTCAAGCTGATGTTTCGGGCTATGTAACTGAGAAAATGGTAAATCTGGGTGATTACATCCGAAAGGGAGAGGCTATTTATGAGATTGCAGACCTTTCAAAGGTATGGGTATTGTTTGATGTTTATGAATCGGATATGCCCTGGATCAAAAAAGGTGATAAGGTAAACTTTACAGTGGCCTCTCTACCGGGAGAGACATTTGAAGGTAAGATAACCTTCCTGGATCCTGTTATTGATCCTAAGACAAGAGTAGCAAAAGCAAGGGTAGAAGTGCCCAACAAAGACAATCAGCTAAAACCTGAAATGTTTGCATCCGGTACGGTAGAAGCTACATTGCCGAAAAAGTCAAATAACATAGTGGTTCCCAAAACTGCTGTTATGTGGACAGGCAAGCGTTCGGTAGTTTATGTAAAAAATACCACTAGTAGTGGAGTAAGTTTCATGATGCGTGATGTGACGCTTGGGCCGGGTTTAGGTGACAGCTTTATTGTGGAGAGTGGCCTTGAAGAAGGTGAAGAGATAGCAGTCAATGGCACCTTCAGCATTGATGCGGCAGCACAGTTGGCTGGTAAGCCAAGCATGATGAATCCGGAAGGAGGCCCGGCAATGACAGGGCATAACCACGGGGGTATGGATACGCCAGCTTCGTCAGGCCAGGTCAATAAAAAAGAGACTAAGCCAGTGTCAATTAGTCAGAAGGCGAAAGAAGCATTGCGGCCCCTTTATACTGAATACCTCAAATTTAAGGATGCCTTAACGGCTGATGAATTTGATCAGGCTCAAAAAGCCGCTTCTGATCTCAAAACAACACTGGATAAGGTGAATATGGCTGCTTTTACCGGTGAGTCACACAATGCTTGGATGAGTCATAGCAGCGACCTGAAAAATGCACTGCAACATGTTCAGCACCTTAAAACGATAGCCGAACTACGCACTACATTTCAGCAGGTATCTGAAGGAATGATTGCCATGACCAAAGCCTTTAAACCCATGGATCAGACACTGTACGTTCAGTTTTGCCCTATGGCAGATGATAATAAGGGAGCAAATTGGTTGAGTACCGAAGAGGAAATCCGCAATCCCTACTTCGGAGAATCTATGCTCACTTGCGGAGAGGTTGAAAACATATTAAAATAATCTATAACCCCATATTCAAATGAAACAATTCATATTAATAACACTTGTTACAATTTTCTGGAGCTGTGGTACATCAGACCATAATTCTAATGAAAATAATCATTCCGATCATACTGAAGATGTATCGCAAGACAATAAAAATAAACCTAAAAGCCCTAAGCAAACGGCTATGGTAAATATAGGCGATAACCACATTCACATTGAATATAGTGCTCCGAGCGTAAGAAACCGTCAGATATTTGGAGGGCTGGTGGCTTATGATGAAGTATGGGTAGCGGGTGCACACAAGGCAACTAACATTACTTTTCAGGAAGATGTAATTATTAATGAAAAGCTTATTCCGGCAGGCAAATATGGGTTTTATACTATACCGGGACAAGAGAAATGGACGATCATATTAAATGAAGTCTGGGACATGCATTTGGCTGATGATTATAACCAGCAAAAAGACATTTTACGATTTGCCACTATTTCCCAACAGCTGGAAGAACCCGTTGAGACTTTAACCTATAACCTGGAAGTATTAGAAGAAAACACAGCCAGAATATCCTTAAGTTGGGCTGACAGGCAAATCTCTTTTGAAGTTAATAACGCTCAATGAGAAAGAACAATCAATATTATGTAAGAAAAACGCACCGGTGGTTAGGCGTAATCATTGGAGTGCAATTTCTTTTTTGGACTATTAGCGGCCTTTACTTTAGTTGGACCGATATAGATGAGATCCACGGTGATCATTTTATTGAAGAACATCGAAATCATACCGCAGCTATCGGCATACTACCCATACTGGATAGCACCGTTCAGATCAATGATATCTCCTTGAGGTTCATAGGTGAGCAGTCATACTTCTTTATAAATGACTCACTGCTTATTCACAGTCAAACTGGCTTGAAGAAGAATGGTGTCACAAAGAAGGAGGCAGAGTCGATAGCAAGAAAGCACGTTATTAAACAATATGAGATCAAATCGAGTGAGATGCTTACCGAAGTGGGGTCACACCACGAGTATAGGGGCAGGCCTTTGCCTGTATGGGAGATAGAGTTTGACAGCCCTGAAAACCTGACTGCCTATGTGTCTCAAAGAGACGGAAGTTTTCAAAGAGTAAGGCATCGCGCCTGGAGATGGTTTGATTTTTTATGGATGAGCCATACCATGGACTACGAAGGCAGAGATGACTTCAATAATTGGCTGTTGAGAATATTTTCTGTTTTTGGTTTGCTAACCGTACTCTCTGGCTTTACTCTATTCTTTATGACCAATAAAAAGAGAATTAAGAAAAAGGCTTTATAGGTATCATCGTATGAAAGAATGTTGCAAAACAGGGGATGAAAAAGCCCCTTCAAAATTAAAAAAAATGGGCTGGACGTATCATCTGGGGTGTAGTAATTCTCCTGGTGACTGGGATAGCCCTTATTCAAATGTTTAATCTTTAAAAAATCAATAAAATGAAAAGTGTAATGAGAAAAAAAACAGTTTTAATAATGGCTCTGGCTTTAGTAAGCTTTGGAGCATTTGCGCAACACGATCATGGGAATCATGATGACAAAAAGGAAATGGGCCAAAAAATGGATCCTATGTTCAAAAACAAAGATTTGGGCGTGGCTTACGGCCATTATATCCACCTGAAAGAAGCCCTGGTCGCTTCACAGATGAATGAGGCCAAAAAGGCTGCAACCAAACTGGAAGCGTCTTTAGGCTCCGAAGATAACTGGCAGGAAGCTAAGGCGGAGGCGGCAAAGGTGGTTTCAGCTACTACTTTGGATGACCAGCGAAAAGCCTTCGCTTCGTTGAGTAATGAAATGACCACTTTAGTGAAAGATGGTGAACTCTCAATGGGAGAAGTATACCTTGAGTATTGCCCCATGGCAAATAACAATTCAGGAGCCTACTGGCTTTCAAATCAGAAGGAAATCAAAAACCCATACTTCGGGGACAAAATGCTGAAGTGTGGAAGTGTAAAAGAAACAATCAAGTAACTATTAAATAATAATAAATAAGATCTTAAGACGTGATGTAAATTTTTGAAAAAATAAAAGTTTGCGTTTTGTCCATGGACACTAAACAGTCAAAAAAAATGAAAACGACACTATTAACAATCGGATTAGCATTGACAATTATCTCATGCAACAACTCAAAAACAGAACAAAAAGCAGCTGACAACACAGCGGAAACGGCTGCAAAAGCAGAGAATACAGCTACCAATGATCAAGAAGGTGGAAAAGCTATAACACCTGTCCTTGATGCTTATCTGGCAGTGAAGAATGCCCTTGTGAATGACAATCAAGAGGAAGCTGCCAAAGCGGGAGGTACACTGGCTACTGCTTTGGAAGGTCTTGATATATCTCAATTTGATGCTGATAAGCAAACTGAGCTGCAGGAGATTGTGGAAGTAGCCAAAAATCACGGTGAGCATATCGCAGAGAGCGAAATTGGGCATCAAAGAGAGCATTTTGAGGCCTTGAGCCAGGATATAAAAGATATGACTGCTATTGTCGGTACAGACAGGGCCCTATACTACCAGTATTGCCCTATGTACAACGATAACAAAGGTGGTATGTGGTTAAGTGCCAGTGAGGAAATTAAAAATCCACTATTTGGTGCTAAGATGATGAAGTGTGGCAAAGTACAGGAAGTCATCAGCTTGTAAGAGCGGTCATGAAAAAGGCAGCTATAATTATTTTGATTTTGAGCATAGGGATACAATTTATTCCTATGCCCAAAAATCAGAGCAATGAAGTACCAAAAACGGACTTTTTACAAACGATTGAGGCACCTGTTAACATTCAGCAGATGATAAAAGCCTCTTGCTATGACTGCCATAGCAACAATACAAACTATCCCTGGTACGGCAGGGTTCGGCCATTTGCCTGGTTGCTGCAGCAGCACATTGATGAGGGCAAGGACGAACTTAACTTCTCCACCTTTCAGGAATATTCCGGGCGAATGCAACGTGAAAAAATTCGCTCCATGATTTCACAAATCAGTGATGGTAAGATGCCCCTGAAAGAATACCTCTGGATGCATCCGGAGGCAGAACTGACCAATGATGAAAAGGAACAATTAATTAAATATTTGGAAAAACTAAATCCCTAATAACTAAAAGAAGCAACACCATGAAGAATTTTTTATATCTACTCACAGCCTTAATACTGGCTTCCTCTTGTAATTCGCCCACCTCGGATGAAAATCAGAAAACTGAGATGAAACAGGAAGAAGTAATTGATTTAGCCACAGAAGTGCAGGCAGTTAAAAAAGTAATGAAGACTTACAAAGAAACCCTGGAAAGTTTGGATGTGACAGATTCCTACGCATTGTTCACCGAGGATTCGGAGGTACTGGAACAAGGAAAAATAGAAGGAACCTACCGAGACTATATCGCCAATCACATTGGGCCCGAACTTGGTCATTTTGAATCATTCACTTTTAGTGAATATGAAATATCGGTAGTGTTGGATATGCCCTATGCATTCACGACTGAGTCCTATATCTATAACATTGTTTTGACGGAAGATGGCCGCAAGGTCGAGCGTAAAGCAACGGCCACATCAATTTTGAAAAAAATGGATGATGAATGGAAAATTATCAAAACCCATAGCTCATCAAGAGCAGTGAAATAATTAGTGATAAAATCAAATATTATGAAAAATTCAAAAATTTCACTTCTAATATGCATCCTGTTGACAAGTGTGTTTTCAGTACAGGCTCAAAACCTTACAGAAAAGTCAGGTGAAGGAAATGTGGATAACCTTCCGGTTAGGGAATACACGATCACGCTTAAACAGGAAATGGTCAACAAAGCCGGCAAAGATGTTAAAGGAATGACTGTTAATGGCAGCATTCCCGGGCCTACCCTCCGGTTCACTGAAGGAGAGTATGCCGTGATCTACGTAAAAAACGAAATGGACGTGGAAACCTCAGTTCATTGGCATGGACTGCTTTTACCTAATTTTTATGATGGGGTACCCTACTTGACCACTCCACCCATCGAGCCGGGCCATACCCAAAAATATGAATTCCCTTTAAAGCAATCCGGTACATACTGGTACCATTCGCATACCATGCTTCAGGAACAAAGTGGGGTTTACGGCTCTATTGTCATTCAACCAAAGGAAGAGCCCCTTGAATATGATAAAGAGTTGGTGATGGTGCTTTCAGACTGGACAAATGAAAATCCAATGAGCGTTCTTCGTTTTCTAAAAAGAGGAACGGAGTGGTATAACTGGCGAAAAGGAACGGCCACGCCACTGAACCAGGTAATCGCTCGTGGAGCACTGGGTGCACAGCTTAATTTTTGGAGGCAGAGAATGGAAAGTGCCGACATAGCAGATATTTATTACCCGGCTTTTTTGGTGAATGGCGAGCAAAAGCAAGAATACCCTGACTTCAAACCAGGTGAAAAAGTAAGGTTACGGATTATCAATGGCGCAGCTTCAACGCAGTTTTGGATGACCTTTGGTGGTGGAAATCCCACTATTGTTTCTGCCGATGGTCTTAATGTGGAGCCTGTTGCCCACAACAAGACCTTCATCGCCATAGCCGAAACGTATGATTTCATTGTGACTATTCCAGAAGAAGGCAAAATGGAATTTAAAATCACTGCGCAAGATGGATCCGGTACCGCATCCGCATTTCTGGGGCAAGGTGAAATGCTACCAGCACCTGCGGTGCCCCGGCCAGATAAAATTGCAATGATGAAGCAAATGTCTAAAATGGATATGCGTATGGGAGCCCCAGCCCTGAAATTCCGTCCAAAAAAAGTTGACCCTGAAAAAATGATGCGAAACTGGGGAATGCAGATGAAGGATGGAATGAGCGGCATGAACATGGACAACACGAAAAGTGACATATCAATGCATCAGGGGATGGATATGAAAAAGGACGATCCTGAAGAAACTAAAATGAGCGGAATGGGTGATGATAAAATGATGCAAACCTCACCACCATCAACCAATATGGAATCTGCAGAAATGGGCGGAATGAATATGTTTTCTGAATATAACTATGATTACCTCAAGTCTACAGAAAATACAACCTACTCGGAGGATGTTCCCGTAAAAGAAATTCTCTTAAATCTGACAGGTAATATGAGCCGCTATATCTGGAGTATGAATGGCATACCACTTTCTGAAACCGAT
>QNXU01000328.1 GCA_003973485.1 Bacteroidota bacterium
TCCCATAATCTATGTAATTTAACCAAGCGGGCTGCTTTTCTTTGTCCATAATCTGATAAAAAATATCCTCCCTTTGTGCTTTTGAGGTAGCCTTGTCTTTTCAAGCGCTTTAGAATCCTTTTCATTAATCGGATGGTGTAATAACGTTTTTCCCTTAATTTCTCGATTGATTTTGATTCACCGAAAGAGTTTTCATTTTCTGCTATTTGATGAAATGCTTTTAAGATATTTTCATCTTGGATTTGCCTTCTATTTTTTAATTGTTGCCATAATCTAGAAAAATAGCCTTTTCTTGGTGCGAAAAGAATAGATGAAATAGCAAAAATTGATAGCACCATCACTACCCATGGCCCCGTAGGCATATTGGGTGCTATATAGCTAATGAATGCTCCCGAAACGCCTGAGAAGCCTCCTATGAAAGCTGCTAAAACTAAAATAATTGATAAACTACCAGACCAATATTTTGCTGCTGCTGTAGGGGTTATTAAGAGAGCAGCCATCAAAACAACTCCTACTGCTTGAATACCGGTAACTACAGCCAAAACAGTCAAAGAGCTTAATAAAAACTCAATCCATTTTACAGGTAAACCAATTGATTGTGCGAAGTCTTTATCATAAGTGATGAGTTTTAATTCTTTATAGAAAAGGAAAATCATTATCATCAGCAAAATACTGATTGCAGAAAATATAATAACATCTTGAGCTAACATGCTAGCCGCTTTGCCAAATAGAAATGAATCTAATCCTGTTTGAGCAGCATTTCCCGTCTGTTGTATGTAGGTCAATAGCATTATTCCGATCCCAAAAAAGACTGATAGAATTAGCCCAATGGCAGTGTCTTCTTTTATTTTTGATTTCTTAACTATGTAGTCAACTGCTATGATTGAAAGCCAGCCTGTAAAAAAGGCACCAGTTATGAGTAAAAAGTAGTTTTTTGTACCACTTAGAATAAAAGCAAGACAAACCCCTGGTAAAATTGAATGAGCAATTGCATCTCCAATCAAAGCTTTTTTTCTAAAGAATGTAAAAGCACCTACCACTGCAGCACCAGCACCTAATATAATCGTGCCTAATGAAACGTAGATTACATTGGCATCATTAAAATCAAAAAAACTAAGCGCATTTTCCCACATATTATTCTCGGTTTGGAAATCTATGTTTTTGAATTAAATCACTTATTTCGGTCAATAAAGTCAATTTTCCACCATAGGTTTCTTGCAATAGTTCAGGTGTAAAAGCTTCATTAATAGGTCCAGATGCCACTAATCTCATATTTAAAAGGATAATCCAGTCAAAATATTTTGCAACCGACTGCAAATCATGATGAACTACAATCACGGTTTTATTTTGAGCCGACATCTCTCCAAGCAATTCAATGATGGCTTTTTCGGTGGCTGCATCAACTCCTGCAAAAGGTTCATCCATAAAATAAATATCAGCTTGTTGCGCTAATGCCCTAGCCAAAAATACTCTTTGCTGTTGCCCCCCTGAAAGTTGTGAGATTTGACGGTCTTTAAAATTCTCCATGCCTACTTTTCTCAAGCTATCCATCACAATGTCTTTATCAGCTTTTTTAGGTCTATTAAATAAACCTAGCTGACCGTATCTGCCCATCATAACCACCTCATACACCGAAGTAGGGAAGTCCCAATCTACACTTTCTCTTTGTGGTACATAGCTAATTTTGTGACGCATTTCCTCTAAAGGCTTTCCGTTTATTTGGATATAGCCACTGTTTAGCGGTAATAAGCCCATTATTGCTTTTAATAAAGTGGATTTACCTGCCCCATTAGGCCCTATGATTCCTATTAATTGTCCTTCTGGCAAACTTAAATCAACATCCCATAAAACAGGTTTGCGTTCATAAGCAACTGATAAATCGTGGATTTCTATAATAGGATTTTCAACTTGTTTAATCATTTTTTTCTTCTTTTAAATCCAGTCTTAATCCACTAACAATTTTTTTTACATTCGAATGAACCATGCCGATGTAGGTACCTTCAAATGTTCCAAGCTCACCCATTGCATCAGAATATAAACTTCCCCCAATGACAACATCATGTCCTTTGCTTCTACATCCTTCTAAAACTGCTTTTATTGCTTTTTCTGAAACTGAAGTCTCGGTGTAAATGGCTGGTATTTCATTTTCAACAATAAAATCCACCAAATTGCTAACATCTCTTAAGCCAAACTCTGAAAGCGTTGAAATACCCTGAAGGCCTCTAACATCCACACCATAAGCTCTGCCGAAGTAGGCAAATGCATCGTGAGCAGTGACCAAAACTCTTTTTGATTTAGGTATTAAACTAATTTGATTTTTAACTTCTTTATGAAGACTGTCCAGTTGAAGTGAATATTTATCAGCATTTTTAGTGTAAAGTGTTTTGTTGATGCTATCCGTTTTAATTAATTCTTCCTTTAATAATTGAACGGCATCTTTCCATAAATTGACATCAAACCAGATATGTGGATCGAAAGCTCCTTGAAATTCAGTGTTATTTATGAAGGCTTTTTTGGGGAGTAATTCCGCCATGGCAATCACCATTTTTTTATGATCTAATTTTTGTAGTACATCCCCCATTTTACCTTCTAGAAAAAGACCGTTATAAACAATGATGTCTGCTTGTTGTAATTTCTTCAAATCACCCTGAGTGGCTTTGTATAAATGGGGGTCTACACCTGGTCCCATTAAGGCATCTACTTTCACTTTATCTCCTACAATATTTTCAACTGCATCCTTTATCATTCCGGTTGTACAGACTATATAAGTTTGACCTTCATCTTTTTCTTGTGGTGCACATGAAAAGCTTAAAATAATAAGTGATATAAAGAGTGTATATTTAGTGAGTGACCAGTACATTTTCTGCTACTTCTTTACTGATGAATAATTTATTTTTTCCGTCAATTAAAATTTCCATCGAGCCGTCAAACTCAACTTTTTCAGTGACTTTAGTTTTGGCTCCAAGGTAAATTCCAATACGATCTAAGTGTTGTAAAAACATTGAATTTGTATCTTTCACTGCCACTACAATTCCGTCTCCTGACACTTCAACTTCGGCTAATGGCACTTGAGGCTTTTCTTTGAATAATCCATTTTCGTCAGGAATCGGATCTCCATGTGGATCGAACTTTGGATGCCCTAAAAAGTCGTCTAATCTTTGAATGAGTAGGGGGGATTTGATATGCTCCAATTGCTCGGCAATTTCATGAACTTGATCCCAATTAAACTTTAATTTTTCGACTAAAAATACTTCCCAAAGTCTATGTTTTCGGATGACTTGTAAGGCAGCTGTTTTGCCTTTTTCTGAAATTTTAACTCCCTGATATTTTTTATAAACCACCATTTCCTTTTCGGAAAGTCTTCTTAACATATCCGAAACAGAGGCAGCTTTTGTATCCATCTCTTCTGCAATGGAGTTGGTAGTGACATCCAATTCTCCAGCATTGGAGAGATGGTATACTGCCTTTAAATAATTTTCCTCAGCAAAACTAAGTATCTTCATTTACTCTAAAATTTTATGCAAGGTAAAATAAAATTAGATTAATCTAAAAAATATTTTAATAAAATATTAAAAGCTACTTTAATGGAAAATAGAAAGCATTTTTAACAATTATATGGTATGTCTAAAAATATTTTTAGATATAATATTATTTATAAATTCTAACATATTTTGTTCTTGACTTTTCCATTGGATTTCTTCCATTGGATATGTTTTATAGAAGGTAGATGATGATAATTCTTGATTGAATTTTTTAATTTCAGGGTTTTTGTAATTTAAACATAATCCTGCATTGTATTGATCCAAATAGGCTTTCCAATGGTTATGAGGAGGGATTACCATTGGAATTCCTAAAGCCAAATAATCGTATATCTTAGTAGGGAAGCGTCCTGATAGGTTAGGGTTTAATTGATAAGGCAGTAGTGCTATATCTGAATTTCTTATTTCATCTATAATTTCAGATTGGGGAATAGGTTTATCTTCTGTTATTAATCGAATATACTTAACTTGATTAATTTTATTTTTAACTAATTCAAGATATAGATTATCAGAAGAGTAACCAATAATTGTTAAAGTGATTTTAGAATTGGATGCATAGAGTTTTTTACAAAAATTAATAGCATCAATTGTTCCATACTCTTCACCTATTGTTCCACTGTAGATGAATTTTAAATCTTGATTAGAGGTAAATTTTATAGGGTTATTTTTTCCCCATTGGGGTACTACAGTTTTGTTTAAGAGCCTGATATAAGGTTTTTTATGTATGAAATTAAGGTCGTTTAAATATACTTCTTCGGCTACAAAAAAACCATCTATAAAGTATTTTGTTAATCTTTCAAATAGCTTTAAATAGAATAGCGATATTGATTTGGTAATGCCGCTATAAATCTGGTTTTGCTTTATGTTATATCGGTAATTTTCTCGAATATCATAGAGGGTTTTAGTACCAAATAAAATTTTGATTAAATATATAACCCACAGTAATTCAGGTGTATTAACTATAATGAGTTGAGGCTTTAATTGAAGATATTTTTTAAAAACAATTATGGGTGCAAAAAGTCTTTTGATTGAATTTCTTTTGAATTTAAATAGAGGATAAAGAAAAATATTTTTGATCTCAACTTTCTTTTTTGAATCAAAGCCTATGATATTTACCTCATATTTATTTGTTTGCGCTAATGTTTGTCCAATCTTATAACAAGAACGAACATCATCAGCAGGTTTAAGTACCGAAGCGATTAAGATTTTAATTTTAACATCCACAGATTAAAGATATAAACAGAAAATGGAATTTAAAGAATTTATTGAAAAGGCTTGGGACAATAGAGAATTGTTAAAAGATAAAGATACTCAGATTGCGGTGAAGACTGTAGTGGAAGAATTAGACCATGGTAAAATCAGAGTAGCGGAGCCTGATGGGGAGGGGAATTGGAAAGTAAATGAGTGGATTAAAAAGGCAGTGATCTTATACTTCCCTCTTCAAAAAATGCAATCTATAAATGTTGGGCCTTTTGAATTCCATGACAAAATTAAGCTTAAAAAAGGTTATGAAAAATTAGGGGTAAGAGTTGTTCCGCATGCTATTGCTCGCTATGGATCTTTCGTAAATTCAGGTGTGGTGATGATGCCTTCCTATGTTAATATTGGAGCTTATGTTGATAGTGGAACAATGGTTGATACATGGGCAACCGTTGGAAGCTGTGCTCAGATTGGAAAGAACGTTCACCTTAGTGGTGGTGTAGGAATAGGTGGAGTTTTGGAACCTGTTCAAGCGGCTCCTGTTATTGTTGAAGATAATGCATTTATAGGATCAAGATGTATTATAGTTGAGGGAGTGCGAATAGGGAAGGAAGCAGTTTTGGGAGCAAATGTTACCTTAACTGCAAGCTCAAAAATCATTGATGTTACAGGTGAAAAACCAGTAGAACATATTGGCTATGTACCTGAAAGATCTGTTGTGATTCCAGGTTCTTTTACTAAGAAATTTCCTGCTGGAGAATACCAGGTATCATGCGCTTTAATAATAGGGAAACGCAAAGAAAGTACCGATAAAAAGACCTCTTTAAATGCTGCGCTAAGAGAGAATAATGTAGCGGTTTAATCGTTTGCAAAATGTTTGGCATTTAATTTGAGAATAAGCCTTTTATGAAGAAAAACTTTATATTATTCATCCTTTTTTATTTTTCGATTTATTCTGTTTTAGGTCAGAAAAATTATGAGGATTTGTATTCTGAAATCCCACGGGAAGATTTTCCAGAAATTAAGAATATACCTTTTGGAGCTGGGGAGGAGATTGAATATAAAATTTATTATAGTTTTATAACTGTTGGTAGGGGAAAAATAAAAGTTCATAAAAATCCTTATAAAATTAATAATAGAGCAGCGTATAAAGTAGATGTAAGGGCAAAGACAACGGGAATGGTAGATTGGGTTGCTAAAATTGATGATCATTGGGGAGGTTACATTGATACAGCTTCACTCGTACCTCACCAAGCTTATAGATTTATTAAAGAAGGGAAATATAGAAAAAATGAAATAGTCAAATATGATCACAACTCCCAAATGCTGGAAATAAAAAGTATGGGGAGAAATGATGACGATTTTGGGGAGCCAATGTATTATGAATTTCCTCCCCAAATTAGAGACCTTATAAGTGGGTTTGCATATTTCAGGGCAGTAGATTTCGATACTTTGATGCCAAATGATACAATAAAAATCCCTGCATTTTTTGAGGATACATTTTATAATCTTGAAATTGTTTATTTAGGTGATGAAACTCTAGACCTAGAAATTGGTAAAGTAAGGGCGCATAAAGTAAGCCCAGTAATGCCAGAGACTAAAATATTTGATGGCGAAAATTCGATTATGGGTTGGTTTTCGGCTGATAAAAATAAAATACCTCTAAAGATTAATGCAGAACTTTATGTGGGTTCTGGTGGTTTGGAGATTACTTCATTCCGGAATATCAAATATCCTATCAACTTTGATATGAGTAATTGACTTCATTAACAATTTAAGTATTATTTAGCTTTTCCTTTCTAATTCAATTAATTTTGCGTTTTTAAATTTTATTAATCAAAATGAAGTATTTATCTATTTTATTATTCCTTTCCGTTTGCTTAATTTCTTGCGATGAAAAAGATGAATTGGAAAAAGCAAATCAATTTTATAATTCTGGTGATTATAAAAAAGCAATTCAATTCTACAATAAGCATTTGGAAATGAAACCATCACACGAAATTGCAATTTATAACAGAGGCCGTGCTTATGAAGAACAAGGTCAATATGATAAAGCAGTAAAAGATTTTTTAAAAGTTATCGATATAAACCCAAGAAATATTGGAGCATATTTAAGTTATGGTAAGCATTTTTATAGACAGAAAGATTATGAAAATGCTGCATATCAGTTTGAAAAAGCCTATAAACTTAATACAAATTCTTCACAAGCAGCTACCTTATTAGCAAGAGCTTTCCATAAATCAGGGAAAATTGATGAAGCGATGGAATATTATGATATCGCAATCAATAATGACAGAGAGAATGCAGAAGCCTTTTTGTATAGAGGCGCATTAAAATTGCATTTGAATCAGTCAGGAGGCTGTAATGATATTCAAATGGCTAAAAAAATTGGTTATGAAGGTGCAGATGATCTTTATAATCAATATTGTAAATAGAAATCAGCTTTATATTAAGATAAAAAAGGGGTGTTTATTCATCCCTTTTTTTTGGTTAATGGTAAAAAAGTGAAATCAAAGTTCCCGTGAAATAACAAGAATCAAAAGATTTCCTTCTAAGAATACTTAGCGGATATGAATCCTGCGCTCCTCCGAAGGGATCCCTATGGGATAACTAACTGAGCTAGAATACAAATCAAAGTTTATATTTATCATGTACTACTTGCCAAATGTATTCTCTTCCCTTTGCGGATTTGAGTTGTTTTTCTCTAATGATTGCTTCCTTTTTAGTGTCATAATCTTCAGTGAAGAGGATTTCCCAAGGTCTGTATTTGGTTGTATAGCCTTTTTTTGAATAAATATTATGGCTATCCATTCGATTTGGTAAGTCAGAAGTATATCCGATATAAATTTTATGATAGTTGGAGCTATAAAGTACGTATACTTTAAACATTTTCTATACTTTGGTTGAAACAAAAAAGGCAACCGAAGTTGCCTTTAAATAGTAGCGAGAAGCAGATTTGAACTGCCGTCCGCTGGCTAGCGGATATGAATCCTGCGCTCTAACCAACTGAGCTGCGACTTCAAATTCTTTTTACTGTTTTAAAGACTAAATAGAATTAAGAAAAAATCCCTAATAACAAAAAAGGCAACCGAAGTTGCCTTAAAAAGTAGCGAGAAGCAGATTTGAACTGCCGACCTCAGGGTTATGAATCCTGCGCTCTAACCAACTGAGCTACCTCGCCAAATAATATCATTAAATCAAATACTCAAACAAACTAAACGCGAGAAGCAGATTTGAACTGCCGTCCGCTAGCTAGCGGATAT